>JAQGIN010000172.1 GCA_028291125.1 Caulobacter sp. | reverse complement strand
GCAAGGGCTTCCTGGTCAAGCCGGGGACCATCGTGTTCGAGTATCTGCCGCCGATCCCGGCCGGCCTGAAGCGCGGCGAGTTCATGCGCGAAGTGCAGACGCGGATCGACGCCGCCAGCAACGCCCTTCTGGCCGAGGGGGCGTAGCGCGGGAAGCGCGTCGCGGCCAAGGGATGCCGATAGTGGCTAATATCGACGAAACGGGCTCGGCCGCGCCACCTTGGACACGCGACGTCGAGCGCGGCGCCCGCCCTGCGGGCGGCATCCTGCTTCACGTCCTGGTGTCACGGGTGCTCTTCTTCGGGGCCAGCGTTCTCGGCTCGCTGCTGGTGGGCGAGCCGTTCGTCAACCGCGACGTCGCCCTGCCCGACCCCAAGGATCTTTGGGCGATCATCGAGGCCAGCGCGATCAATTACGGCGACTTCAACTGGTATGGCCAGATCGCCGGCCATGGGTACGACGTGGCGCCGTTCAGCGCCGATATCCAACGCAACTGGGCCTTCTTTCCCCTGTTCCCGATGATCCAGCGGCTGGTCACGGCGCCCGCCATGATGTTCTGGCTGCCGCAACTGACCTTCGCCGCCGCGATGCTGATGCTGTCGGCCTATCTCCGCAAAACCGTCTCGTCCGAGCTGGCGCGCGGCGCCACCCTGCTGATGATCTACTTCCCGTTTTCCTACGTCCTCTCGCAGTTTCGCCCCGAGGCCTTCCTGCTGCTGTTTTCGGTGCTGGCCCTGGCGGCCGCCCAGGGCGGACGTCCCTGGCTGAGCGCCGGGTCGGCCCTGGTGGCGGGGTTCGCCAAGCCCAACGCCTTCCTCATCAGCCTGCTGCTGGCCCGTCACTATCCGGGCGGAAGCTGGCCACGCCTGTCCATCTCCGCCGCCGGCCTGGTCATGCTGGCCGCGCCCGGGCTCGGCGTGGCGGCGATGTGCCTGATCATGTGGACGCACACGGGCGACCCGCTGGCTTGGGCCAAAATCCAGGGCGCCTGGGGCGCGGCGTTTGGCGTGACGCCCTGGCGGGCCTGGCTCGACCTTCTGGATCAGCCGCTCATCGTCGGGCGCGACGGGTGGGATCCGGTGCTCGTGAACTGGCTGATCTTCGCCGGCCTGCTGGCGGCGATCGTCGGCCTGGCGCGGCGCCGGATGTGGGATTGGGTCGCCTTCGCCGCCCTCTGTGGCTTGCTCAGTTTCTCCAACCACGCCGTGTTCGTCTTGGGAAAACATCTCGCCACCTGCTTTCCGATGTTCGTGGGCTTGGCGATCGTGCTGCCCGGGCGAGACCGTCAGACGGCGCTGCTGGCCGTGTTCGTGGCGGCTCTGACGACCATGGGCCTGTTCAACGGCGCGCGCATGGCCTTCACCCGAGCCTGAGAGCCGTCGGGGATTCTGGTCCGGAGGCTTTCCCTACAGGCCGTCGCGCTCTCGCGCGGTCACCAGGCCGAGCAGGATCTCCATCGCCTGGTCGCGCACGCCCTCGTCGCGCAGGTGCGCCACCAGGTCGCTCAGATAGTCGCTATTGCGGCCCGACAGGCCGGTCGCCCCGGCGATCAGCTCGGCCTGGCGCTCCAGGCTGAGCGCCCCGGCCCACTGGGCGTGCTTGGGGTCGGACAGGAACACCAGGGCCGGCGCCTTGCCGTCGCCGTCGATACGGACGTCGGCCCAGGCCTCGAAATAGGTCTCGGTCGGCTGCTCGCGTTCGCGCAGATAGGCGTAGACCTCCGGCCAGTCGGCCGCGCCCACCCGGTAGGCGACGCCGCGCACCGCGCCGCCGGGGGCCAGGCCCAGGACCAGGCCCGGCCGCTGATAGGTGCCGCGGTGATGCACCGAATAGATGCAGAAAGCCCGCCGACGGCCATGGAGAACCGCGCCCCTTCGCTCTACAAACGGGAACCCGGGTCGCCACATCAGCGATCCATAGCCGAACACCCAGCGGTCGCCGCCGTTCTCCACGCTCAACCCCGCTCTCGACTGGACGCGCCCATCCCATGACCCATAACGCCCAAGCGCCGTCCCGCAAGCCCCGTCGTCGGGGTCTGATCTGGCCGTTCGTGCTGCTGCTGATCCTGGCCGTGGCCTGGAGCATCGGCTGGCTCTGGCTGCGGGTGCAGGCCGAGCGGCGGATGGACGCCACCGCCCTGGCCCTGAAGGCCGGCGGCTACGAGATGTCGTGGAAGGGCCGCACCTTCACCGGCTATCCGTTCCGCCTCGACGCCAGCTTCACCGAGGTTCGCCTGGCCGAGCCGTCCGGCTGGGCCCTGGCGGCTCCCGCCCTCGACGCCGAGGCGATGATCTACGGCCTCGATCACTGGGTGCTGGTGGCCCCGCGCGGCGTGGTGTTGACCCGGCCGATCGGCGGGCCGGTGACCATTTCCGGCCAGGCCCTGCGCGCCAGCCTCGCCGGCTTCAAGGCCTATCCGCCGCGGATCTCGATCGAGGGCGCCAACCTGACCTTCATCCCCGGCCCCGGCGCCGCGCCGTTCCCGCTGCTGTCGGCCGAGGGCCTGCAGCTGCATCTGCGCCCCGGCCCCGACGACCAGGCGGCGATCCTGTTCCGGGCCGACAACGCCCGCGCCAGTTTCAGCGGCCTGCTGGGCCGTATCGCCCAGGACAAGCCCGCCTCGCTGCTGTGGGACGCCCGCCTGACCAAGGTCAGCGGCCTGAAGAGCGGCAGCTGGGCCGACGCCGTGCGCGGCTGGAGCCAGGCCGGCGGCGCGATCACCGTGCAGGAGGGCAAGCTGACGGCCGGCGACGCCCTGCTGGAGGCCCGCTCCGGGGCCCTGACGGTCGGCGACGACGGCCGCCTGCAGGGCAAGCTCGACGTCACCCTCAAGGAGGCGCCCAAGCTCAGCGACATCAAGACGCCCGAACAGGCCCTGGCGGCTCTGGCGGCGGCGACCGGCCAGGATCCCAGCATCCGCGCCGGCCTGGTGTTCCAGAACGGCCGCACCAGCCTGGGGCCGCTCGACACCGGGCCGTCGCCGCGCATCTACTAATGTAGTTGACGCAATTTCCTTCCCCAAAGCCTGGGCTATTGCGCCGGGGCGAGCAAAGTCTATGGTCCGGCCTCCAAATTCGGGGATAAATCATGGGTAGCGACGCGGCGGAGACGCCCCCTTCGCTGGACGAGGTCCGATGGCGCATCGACGCCATTGACGGCGAACTCCTGAAGCTGCTCGACGAGCGCGCCGGCCTGGCCCGCGCCGTGGCCGCCGCCAAGGCGGCGGCCGGCGACACCGGTTTTGGCCTGCGCCCCGGCCGCGAGGCGCTGATCGTCCGCAAGCTGCTGTCCGCGCCGCGCGCCGCCGCCAGCGACGCCCTGGTGATCCGGATCTGGCGCGAGCTGATGGCCGACAGCCTGTCGCGCCAGGGGCCCTTCCACCTGGCGGTCTGGGGCGGTCGCGACCCGGCCCGCGCCGTCGAGCTGGCTCGTCTGCGGTTCGGGGTGGCCCCGCCGCTGCGCGTGGTTCCCGCCGCCCAGGACGCCCTCGCCGCCGCCAAGACCCCCGGCGGGGTCGGCGTGCTGGCCTTGTCGGCCGACAGCGCTTGGTGGGCGCGGCTGCTGGCCGAGCCGAAGCTGAAGATCTTCGCCGCCCTGCCCTGCCTGACCGCCTGGGGCCCGCAGGCCGCCTTCGCCGTGGCCCAGGTCGAGGTCGAACCGACCGGCGGCGACGAGACCTTCTGGGTCACCGACTCGCCGCGCAACGCCGCCGGCGTCATCGAGGCCCTCAGCCTTGACGGCGTGGCCGGCGAGCTGATCGCCGACGTCGGCGGATTGAAGCTGTTCTCGCTCAGCGGCTTCTTCCAGAGCGGCGACGCGCGCCTGGCTCGGGCCCCCGGCAAGCTGACCGGCGTCATCGGGGCTGCACCGACGCCGTTCGACGTGTAAGACACGCGCCTCGCCGCTCGAGTTTCGCCGATGACCGCCCCCGCCAACGACCGCTTCGCCGCGCCGCGCCCCACCCCCAAGCCGGGCCTGATGGACATCGCCGCCTATGTCGGCGGCAAGTCGAAGATCGACGGCGTCGCCCATCCGGTGAAGCTGTCGAGCAACGAGAACATCCTGGGCTGCAGCGAGGCGGCCCGCGCCGCCTTCCGCGACGCCGCCGACCGCCTGCACGTCTATCCCGACGGCAAGGCCCCGGCCTTGCGCGCCGCCATCGCCGCCCGTTACGACATCGAGCCCGAACGCCTGACCTTCGGCGATGGCAGCGACGAGATCTTCGCCCTGCTCAACCAGGCCTATCTGGAGCCCGGCGACAACATCATCCAGGGCGAGCATGGCTTCGCCGCCTACGCCATCGGGGCCCGCGCCTGCCAGGGCGAGGTGCGGCTGGCCAAGGAGCCGAACCAGCGCATCGACATCGACGAGGTGGTCAAGCAGGTCGACGACCGCACCCGCCTGGTGTTCATCGCCAATCCCGCCAATCCGACCGGCACCTGGCTGACCGGCGAGGAGATCGCCCGCCTGCACGCCGCCCTGCCGCCGTCGGTGGTGCTGGTGCTGGACGGGGCCTATTCGGAATTCTGCGCCGACCCGCGCTTCGACGACGGCCTGGCCCTGGCCCGTGACGCCGAGAACGTCGTCGTCACCCGCACCTTCTCCAAGCTGCACGGCCTGGCGTCCTTGCGCATCGGCTGGGCCTACGCCCCGACCGCGATCATCGACGCCCTCGAGCGCATCCGCCCGCCGTTCAACACCTCGATCGCCGGCCAGGAGGCCGCCGTCGCCGCCCTGGCCGACACCGACTTCCAGGCCCGTTCTCTGGCCCTGGTCGCGCAGTGGCGGCCGTGGCTGACCCAGCAGCTGGGCGGCCTGGGCCTGGAGGTCACCCCCTCGGCGGCCAATTTCGTGCTGGTCAACTTCCCGCCCACGCCCGGCAAGACCGCCAAGGAGGCCGAGGCCTTCCTGGCCATGAACGGCTACATCGTCCGCGGCGTCGGCAATTACGGCCTGCCGGACGCGGTGCGGATCACCATCGGTCTGGAAGAGCACAACCGCGCGGTCATCGACCTCCTCGCCCAGTTCATGGCTCGCTAGATGTCGCACCCCGGGATTCTCTATCCGCGCCTGACCGTCATCGGCTTCGGCCTGATCGGCGGCTCGATCGTCCGCGCCGCGCGGGAACAGAAGCTGGTCGGCGAGATCGTCGTCGTCGACGCCAATCCCGCCCACCGGGCCCGGGTCGAGGCCCTGGGCCTGGCCGACCGGGTGACCGACGACGTCGCCGACGGCGTGGCCGGCGCCGACCTGGTGGTCATCGCCACCCCGGTCCTGGCCACCGGCGAGGTCGCCGCCGCCGCCGCCCCGGCCATGAAGCCGGGCGCGACGCTCACCGACGTCGGCTCGGTCAAGGCCGGCCCGGCCGAGGCCATGCTGGCCGCCGCCCCGGACGGGGTGTTCGTCATCCCCGGCCACCCGATCGCCGGCACCGAGCATTCGGGCCCCGACGCCGGCTTCGCCGAGCTGTTCGAGAACCGCTGGACCATCCTCACCCCCGCCCTGCGCGACGACCAGGCCTATGCCGAGGCGGTGGCCAAGCTGTCGGCCTTCTGGCGGGCCATGGGGGCCAATGTCGAGCTGATGGACGACAAGCACCATGACCTGGTGCTGGCCGTCACCAGCCACCTGCCCCACCTGATCGCCTACACCATCGTCGGCTCGGCCGCCGACCTGGAGAATGTCACCGAGAGCGAAGTGATGAAGTACTCGGCCGGCGGCTTCCGCGACTTCACCCGCATCGCGTCCTCCGACCCGACCATGTGGCGCGACATCTTCGTGGCCAACAAGGACGCGGTGCTGGAAATGCTGGGCCGCTTCACCGAGGATCTGCAGGCGATGAGCCGGGCGATCCGCTGGGGCGACGCCGACACCCTGCACGCCCACTTCACCCGCACCCGCGCCATTCGCCGCGGCGTCATCGCCGCCGGCCAGGAGAGCGCCGAGCCGAACTTCGGGCGGGATCGCGGGAAGCACTGAGGCGGCCAGGCCCTGCGTCCTTCGAGGCTCGCCCGCGGCTCGCGCCT
>JAQGIN010000170.1 GCA_028291125.1 Caulobacter sp. | reverse complement strand
CCGGCCGCCAGGTCGAGAATATGAGTGGTGAGGCCGCTCATGTGGTTGATCGAATCCTCGTCGTCGCCGCCGATCCTGGACGTCGCCCGATGCTGCGACCGCGACCGGCCCAAGTCCAGCGCGGCGGCGGCCGCGCCGCCGCCATCGCCTGCGAAGCGCTCAGAATGCCTCCGAAACGGGCGTTATGTAAGTCTTTTATTACTTACCGCCGACGTTCCAAGATCAGGCGACGGCCGACTTATCGCTTCGAGCGGCGCCTTGAGGTTGGAAATCCGCGCCCAACCCCGGTACCTAGGCGCCAACGGCGCGCACGCGCCGAAGAAAAAACGTCTCGCGCTGGCAAGGATCGAACGATGGACGAGGATTTCCGCAAGGCCGCTCTGGACTATCACCGTCTGCCGCGACCCGGGAAGCTGACGATCGAAGCCACCAAGCGCATGGCCACCCAGCGCGATCTGGGCCTGGCCTATTCCCCCGGCGTCGCCGCCCCCTGCGAGGCGATCGCCGCCGATCCCGACGCCGCCCGCGACTACACCGCCCGCGGCAACCTGGTCGCCGTGATCTCCAACGGCACCGCCGTGCTGGGCCTGGGCAATATCGGCCCGCTGGCCAGCAAGCCGGTGATGGAGGGCAAGGCCGTCCTGTTCAAGAAGTTCGCCGGCATCGACGTCTTCGACCTCGAGGTCGACGCCAGCGATCCCGACCGCTTCATCGAGGTGGTGGCAGCCCTGGAGCCGACCTTCGGCGGCATCAATCTCGAGGACATCAAGGCCCCCGAGTGCTTCATCATCGAGAAGACCCTGCGCGAGCGCATGGGCATTCCGGTGTTCCACGACGACCAGCACGGCACCGCCATCGTCTGCGCCGCCGCCGTGCGCAACGCCCTCGTCCTGCAAGGCAAGTCGCTGAAGGACGTCAAGCTGGTGACTTCGGGCGCCGGGGCCGCGGCCCTGGCCTGCGTCGACCTCTTGGTGTCGATGGGCTTGCCGGTCGACAACGTCACCCTCACCGACATCAAAGGCGTGGTCCATGCCGGGCGGGACGAGGACATGCTCGACAACATGGCCCGCTACGCCCGTCAGACCGACGCCCGCACCCTGGCCGAGGTGCTGCCGGGGGCCGACATCTTCCTGGGCCTGTCGGCCCCGCGGGTGTTCAAGGCCGAGTGGCTGCCGCTGCTGGCCCCCAATCCGTTGATCCTGGCCATGGCCAATCCGGAGCCGGAGATCCTGCCCGAACTGGTCAAGGCCGCCCGCCCCGACGCCATCATGGCCACCGGCCGCAGCGACTATCCCAACCAGGTCAACAACGTCCTGTGCTTCCCGTTCATCTTCCGCGGCGCGCTCGACGTCGGGGCGGTGGAGATCAACGAGGCGATGAAGGTCGCCGCCGTCGAGGCCATCGCCGAACTGGCCCGGGCCGAGGCCAGCGAGGTGGTGGCCGCCGCCTATGGCGGCGTCGCGCCGATGTTCGGCCCGCAATACATCATCCCCGCCCCGTTCGACCCGCGGCTGATCCTGCAGATCGCCCCGGCCGTGGCCAAGGCGGCGATGGACACCGGCGTCGCCCGCCGGCCGATCGCCGACTTCGACGCCTATCGCCAAGAGCTGGAGCTGTTCGTCTACCGCTCCGGCCAGCTGATGCGGCCGGTGTTCGAGCGGGCCAAGAAGGCCCCGGCCCGGGTGGTCTACGCCGAGGGCGAGGACGAACGGGTGCTGCGCGCCGTCCAGACCGTGGTCGATGAAGGCCTGGCCAAGCCGGTGCTGATCGGCGACCGTGGCCGCATCGCCGGCAAGATCGCCCAGATGGGCCTGCGCCTCAGCCTGGACGGCCAGGTCGAGGTGCTCGACCCCAACGCCGACACCGAGGTGTTCGCGCCGCTGGTCGCCGACTATCAGGCCCTGGTGGGCCGCCGCGGCGTGCCGCCGACCGCCGCCGCCCGCCGGGTCACCAACCGCACGACGGTGGCGGCCGCCATGCTGCTGAAGAGCGGCCAGGTCGACGCCGCCCTGGTCGGCGGCACCGGCGACTGGTGGCGGCACATGACCTACGCCCTGCCGATCATCCCCAAGCGCGACGATGTCGGCCGGGTCTACGCCCTGTCGACCCTGATCCTGCAGAACGGGGCGCTGTTCTTCTGCGACACCCACGTCAATGTCGAGCCGACCGCCGAGCAGGTGGCCGAGATGACCCTGCTGGCCGCCGAGGCGGTGCGCCGGTTCGGGGTGGTTCCCAAGGCCGCCCTGCTGTCGCATTCCAGCTTCGGGGCCAGCAATTCGCCGACCGCCCGCAAGATGCGCGACGCCCTGGCCCTGGTCCGGGCCCGCGCGCCCGAGCTCGAGGTCGACGGCGAGATGCACGCCGACGCCGCGCTCAGCGAGCACCTGCGCCAGCGGCTGGTGGCCGACAGCCCGCTCAAGGGCTCGGCCAATCTCCTGGTGATGCCGACCCTGGACGCCGCCAATATCGCCCTGACCCTGCTCAGCGCCGCCACCGAGGCGCTGCTGGTCGGGCCGGTGCTGCTGGGCATGAGCCGGCCGCTGCACGTGCTGACGCCCAGCGTCACCGCCCGCGGCATCGTCAACATGACCGCCCTGGCGGTCAATCAGGCGGCCAGCGAGCGCGAGCACCGGCTGATCTAGGCGGCCGGAGCGGACACGAAAAAACCCCGCGCGAGACCGTCCGCCCTCCGCGCGAGGACGGACGGCCCCGGCGGGGCCGTTTCAGGCTCGCACGCTCCGTTGGGCGCGCGCCCTAGAGGATGCGCAGATTGCCGGCCGAGGTCTTGCCCGAACGGCGGTCCTGCTCCAGCTCGTAGCCGACCTGCTGACCCTCGTTGAGGCCGCGCAGACCGGCGCGCTCGACGGCCGAGATGTGCACGAAGATGTCGCCGCCGCCGTTGTCGGGCTGGATGAAGCCGAAGCCCTTGG
>JAQGIN010000169.1 GCA_028291125.1 Caulobacter sp. | reverse complement strand
CCGCGGGCCGAGAACAGGCCGACCACGCGATGCAGCACGCCCGGCTCGTTGTCGACCAGCAGGGCGAAGGTGGCCAGCAGCTCGGCCTGGGCGGCCGGCGGCATGTCATAGGCGGAGGCGGGTTGGGCGGGGGTCATTCAGGCGCGCTTCTTTTCTGCCTTGGCGACGTGCTGGCGAAGCACGCGATTGATCTCGGTCTGGTAGGGCGTGTCGCCGGCGTGGGCCTTGAACCAGCCGACCAGGTCGGCGTCGAGCGCCACCGCGTCCGGGTGGGTCAGGGCTTGGCCCAGGCCGGGCCGGCGGGCCAGCCTGGCGTTTTCCCTCGGCGCCTCGGGGATGTCCGAGGTGTCGATTTGATCGTCCGGCAAGGTCGCGAGCTTGGCCAGGCGGTCCGACTGTTCAGCGGTCAGGATAGTCTTGCTCATAGATCTTGCGCTCCCAAGGAGTCGCTCTTCGCGCGCTGATGATGCGGATGCGCTCGGCGCGCGCCGCATCGGCATAGATGTGAACCACCAGAAGCACCGTCACAAGGCCAACAACGCCCACGGCGTGCCAGCGCTGCTCGTGATCGACGATCCTTTCCGGATAGACGACGTGGAAGGGATCCGCCCACACCAAGGTCGCGTCGTCGAAGGACACGCCATGCTTGGCGAGGTTTGATCTCGCCTTGTCCGGATCCCAGTCGAACGTCGCCATGAGCGCATAGCTGAATTATGCGCCCCAGGGTTGTCAACGCTAGACCAGCCCGCCGCCCTCGGCCCCGATGACGTTGCCGATGTCCTCGACGTCGCCGAGGATCATCTCGTTGTGGGCCTTGCCCGAGGGGATCATCGGCAGGCAGTTCTCGTTCTTGGCCACCCGGCAGTCGAAGATCACCGGCTTGTCGCTGTCGATCATCTGCTGGATCTTGGCGTCCAGCTCGGCCGGGTCGTCGCAGCGGATGCCGACCGCCCCGTAGGCCTCGGCCAGTTTGACGAAGTCGGGCAGGCTGCTGGAATAGGACTGGCTGTAACGCTCGCCGTGCAGCAGCTGCTGCCACTGGCGGACCATGCCCATCCACTCGTTGTTGAGGATGAAGATCTTCACCGGCAGATCGTACTGGATCGCCGTCGACAGCTCCTGGATGCACATCTGGATCGAGGCCTCGCCGGCGATGTCGATGACCAGGGCGCCGGGGTGGGCCAGCTGCACGCCGATGGCGGCGGGCAAGCCGTAGCCCATGGTGCCCAGACCGCCGGAGGTCATCCAGCGGTTGGGTTCCTCGAAGCGGAAGAACTGCGCCGCCCACATCTGGTGCTGGCCGACCTCGGTGGTGATGTAGACGTCCTTGCCGCGGGTTAGGTCGTACAGGCGCTGGATGGCGTGCTGCGGCTTGATGACGTCGCCGGCCTGGCGATAGGCCAGGCAGTCGCGGGCCCGCCATTCGTCGATCTGCCGCCACCAGTCGCCCAGGGCGGCCTTGTTGGCCTGGTGGCCGGCGGCCTTCCAGGCGGCGATCAGATCCTCGAGCACGCTGGCGGCGTCGCCGATGATCGGCAGGTCGATGCGGACGTTCTTGTTGATCGACGACGGGTCGATATCGATATGGATCTTCTTGCTGCCCGGCGAGAAGGCGTCGAGGCGGCCGGTGACCCGGTCGTCGAACCGCGCGCCGACGCAGACCATGACGTCGCAGTCGTGCATGGCGTGGTTGGCCTCGAAGGTGCCGTGCATGCCCAGCATGCCCAGCCAGGCCGGGTCGGCGGCCGGGAAGGCGCCCAGGCCCATCAGGGTCGAGGTCACCGGCGCGCCGGTCAGGGTCTGCAGCTCGCGCAGCAGGGCGCTCGCCCGCGGCCCGGCGTTGATGACGCCGCCGCCCGTGTAGAAGATCGGCCGGCGGGCGCGGGCGATCATCGCCACCGCCTCTGCCACCCGGGTCGGGTCGCCCTTGGTGCGCGGGGCGTAGGCATGGGTCGAGGCGACCTCGCCGGGGCCGTAATATTCGCCCTGGGCGAACTGCACGTCCTTGGGGATGTCGATCAGCACCGGGCCGGGCCGGCCGGTGGTGGCGATCTTGAAGGCCTCGTGGATGATCCCCGGCAGGTCGCGGACATCCTTCACCAGATAGTTGTGCTTGGTGCAGGAGCGGGTCATGCCGACGGTGTCGGCCTCCTGGAAGGCGTCGGTGCCGATCAGGTGGGTCGGGACCTGGCCGGTGATCACCACCATCGGAATGGAGTCCATCAGGGCGTCCATGATGCCGGTGATGGCGTTGGTCGCCCCGGGGCCCGAGGTGACCAGGACGACGCCGGGCTTGCCCGAGCTGCGGGCGTAGCCCTCGGCGGCGTGGGTCGCCCCCTGCTCGTGGCGGACCAACACGTGGTGCAGGCGCGGTTCGTGGAACAGGGCGTCATAGATCGGCAGCACCGCGCCGCCCGGATAGCCGAACAGCACCTCGACGCCCTGGTCCACGAGGCCGCGGACCACGATCTCGGCGCCGGTCATGGCGCGGGAGGCGGTGTCGGTGGGGGTGGCGCTGGTGATGGTCTGGTGGGCGGTCATGACGGGGGTCCGAGGGCGGGGGCGGTGAGGGACAAGGTGGAAAAGAAAAAAGGCCCCGAAGGACCTTTTGCGCGCGCGACCGATCTAGCAACGTGACTTCGACGTCACGCCGTGAACGGCCGCTCCATAAGTACGATCATGGTTGTGCGCACGAGTCTTGCTCCAATTGGCTAGAAATGGTGATGGCACGCCGCGCCGAAACCGTCAAGATGACGATGCGCGCAAGAAACTGCCTCTATCGTCGCAGGGGCGCGGGTCAGCCCAGGGTTCGCAGCAGCAGGGCCAGGGCTTGCTCGGCGAAGACCCGCATATTGGCTTCGCGATCGTCGTCGCCGGTCTCGAGGGTGAAGCTGACCTCTTCGGCGCCGACCACCGCCATGCAGCTGTGGCCGGCGACATCGCCATAGCGGTTGCCGCCGGGGCCGGCCGCCCCGGTCTCGGCCAAGCCCCAGCTGGCCTTGAGGTTCTTGCGGGCGACGCGGGCCAGCATCAGGGCGTAGGGCTCGCTGGCCGAGCGCATGCCCTCCATGGCCTTGTGCGGGATGTCGAGCAGATGCATCCGCGCCCGGGCGGTATAGACCACCGCCCCGCCGACGAAATAGGCCGAGGCCCCCGGCACCGCCAGCAGGGCCGACGAGATCAGCCCGCCGGCCGAGGACTCGGCCACGGCGACGGTCTCGCCGCGAGCGATCAGCCGTTCGGCCACGGCGTGGGCGGTTTCGGAGAGCTTGGTCATG
>JAQGIN010000159.1 GCA_028291125.1 Caulobacter sp. | reverse complement strand
AAGCGCTTCTCGCTCATCACCAGCAGGGCCTGCGGCATCGGGGTGTCGACCTGGCTCAGCGGCAGCTCGTCCTGGCCATGCATCAGGTCGCCGACCGTGCGCAACATCGCCCCCAGCTTGCCGCCGGGGTGGAAGACGCGGAAATCGCTGGCGGTGAAGCCGCGGCGCTCCAGCAGGGCCACCGCCAGGGCGTCGCCCAGCGCCATCTGCAGGGTGGTGGAGGTGGTCGGAGCGTTGACCTCGGCCGTGGCCTCCGGCGCGTCGGGCAGGCACAGCAGCACGTCGGCGGCGCGGCCCAGCTGGCTGTCGGCGACGGCGGTGATGGCGATCAGCGGAATCGAGAATCGCTTGGCGTAGGCCAGGGTGTCGGACAGCTCGCGCGCCTCGCCCGACTTCGACAGGGCCAGCACCACGTCGCCGGCCCCGATCATGCCCAGGTCGCCATGGCTGGCCTCGGCGGCGTGGACGAACATCGCCGACGAGCCGGTGGAGGCCAGGGTGGCGGCGATCTTGCGGGCCACGTGGCCGGACTTGCCGATGCCGGTGCAGACGATCTTGCCCTTGGCGTCGAACAGGGTCTCGACGGCGCGAACGAAGGCGTTGTCGAGGTCGTCGGCCAGCTGGATCAGGGCCTGGGCCTCGGCGACCAGCACCCGGCGGCCCACCGCCACGGCGTCGAAACCGCTCATCGCGTGTTGGTCCCCGCCTTGGCGGCGTCCTCGACCGCCTTGCGGGCGGCGTCGGCGCGGCGGTTGGCGGCCGCCTGCTCGCGCTGCATGGCGGCGCGCATTTCCGGCGTCTGCTGGATCGGCGTCGAGCCGAACGGGGCGGGGGAGCGGTCGCCATAGCCCTGCGGCCAGACGAGCGCCAGGGCGATCATGGCCACCGCCAGGAGCGCCATCACGGGCATGAAGAAGCGATCGAGCATGGCCAGCCTATAGCACGGGGAACCGGATCGGGGAGGGGGCGCTTGACGCTCGCCGCGCGGGGGCTTAGCCCGCGCTCTGTCCCTTTAGGAGGTCCGATGCCCGTCCTCGTCCTGCTCCGCCACGGCCAAAGCCAGTGGAACCTCGAAAACCGTTTCACCGGCTGGGTCGATGTCGACCTGACCGCCGAGGGCGAGGCCCAGGCCCGCAAGGGCGGCGAGCTGATCAAGCAGGCCGGCCTCGAGCTCGACCAGGCCTTCACCTCCGTTCAGACCCGGGCGATCCGCACCGGCAACCTGGCGCTGGACGCCGCCGGCCAGAGCTTCGTGCCGGTGACCAAGGACTGGCGACTGAACGAGCGCCACTATGGCGGCCTGACCGGCCTCAACAAGGCCGAGACCGCCCAGAAGCACGGCGAGGACCAGGTCAATATCTGGCGCCGCTCCTACGACATCCCGCCGCCCAACCTGGCCCCGGGCGGCGAGTACGATTTTTCCAAGGACCGCCGCTACCAGGGCCTGGACCTGCCGGCCACTGAGAGCCTGAAGACCACCCTGGTCCGCGTGCTGCCCTATTGGCAGGCCCAGATCGCGCCGAAGCTGAAGGCCGGCGAGACGGTCCTGGTCGCCGCCCACGGCAATTCGCTGCGGGCCATCGTCAAGCACCTGTTCAATGTGCCCGACGACCAGATCGTCCATGTCGAGATTCCCACCGGCAACCCGCTGGTCATCGATCTGGACGACGAGCTGAAGCCCGTCGGCGCGCGGTATCTCGACGCTGATCGCGCCCAGCCGCTGCCGCCGCTGCCTTAAGGCCCGGCGCGGCAAGCCCGCGTTAAGGGGCGGCGGGGCATAGCTTAAGACCTCACAGGGAGTCCGGCGACCGCCTTTCATGAACGCTCCGAACGCCCCGCCGCAGAACGGCCAGGACTATCGGCGCCTGACGCAGCACGATGTCGACATCATCTGCGCCAAGCACGACCGGCTGTGGGCGGCGCGGCTGGGCGGCGCGCGGGCGGTGTTCGCCTTCTGCGACCTGTCGGGCCTGTCGGTGGCCGGCCGCAATCTGTGCGACGCCGACTTCACCGGCGCGATCCTGGCCGGCTGCGACATGCGCATGGCCCGGCTCGACAATTCCAGCTTCTTTGGGGCCGACATCCAGGGCGCCGACCTGACCGACGCCTCTCTGCGCCGCGCCGACCTGCGGGCCTCCAGCCTGCGCGGCGCCAATCTGACCGGCGCCGACATGTTCGAGGCCGACCTGCGCGAGGGCTCGATCGCCGCCGCCGACCGCAAGGAAGGCTATCGCGTCATCGAGGCGGTGGTGCGCGAGGCCTACGCCAACGGCACCCAGCTGAACGGGGCCAATCTCGAGCGGTCGCGGATGTCGGGGATCATGGCGGTGAAGGCCGACTTCACCGACGCCATCCTCAAGGACGCCAAGATGGTCCGCGCCAATCTGAAACAGGCGATCTTCAACGGCGCCAACCTGGCCGGGGCCGACCTGTCGGGGGCCAATCTGTCGGGCGCCGACCTGCGCAACGCCATCCTGGTCGGGACCCAGACCTTCTCGTGGAACATCAGCGAGACCAATATGGAAGGCGCCTTGACCGACAAGCCGTTCGGCCAGGCGGTCGCCACCTTGCCCTATGAGGAGATGATCAAGGACCACGCCCGCTGGTGCGAGACCGGCGGCGTGGAAGGCGCGCCATCGAGCTTCGACAACGCCGATCTGCGCGGCCTGCGTTCGGTCGGCGGCTTCAACCTGACGGCGCTGTCGGCCAAGGGCGCGGTGTTCTACGGCCTCGACATGGAGGGCGTGCAGATGCAGGGCGCCCAGCTGGAGGGCGCCGACCTGCGGGCCTGCAACCTGCGCCACGCCGACCTGCGCGGGGCGCGGCTGATGGGGGCCAAGCTGTCGGGCTCGGACCTGCGCGACGCCCAGCTGGGGCCACTGGTGATCGGCCGCGACCGATTGTTGCCCAGCGACCTCACTGGCGCCCTGTTGACCAACACCGATCTGGCCCGCGCCGATCTGCGCCAGGCCCGCCTGATCGGGGCCGACCTGTCGCGCGCCAACTTCACCAGCGCTTTGCTGAAGGACGTCGACATCAGCGGCGCCATCCGGGTCGGGGCCCGCGGGCTGGAGGATATTCGCTAGATCGCGAATTAACGGCTCAGCTTAACATTGCGTCGGCAGAACGACGTTATATTGTCGCGCGCTGATTCGGGCCGGGCGAGGGAGAGCACATGACCGCGACGCAGAGCGTAGCCGGGCGTCGTCGTCTGTCCCAGGCCGAGCTCGACATGATGCTGACGGCCCACGAGAAGTTCATCACCGGCAAGCCGGGCGGCAAGCGCGCCGTGCTGCGGTTCATGAACCTGTCGGAGTTGGACCTGTCGCGGCGCAACCTGGCCGACGCCGATTTCACCGCCTCGATCCTCGACGGCTGCAAGCTGATGGGCGCGCGAATGGAGCGCGCCACCCTGTTCGGCTGCGACCTGCGCAAGGCCGATCTGCGCCAGGCGGTGCTGATCCGCGCCGACCTGCGCGGCGCCTGCCTGCGCGGCGCCAACCTGTCCCAGGCCGACCTGACCCAGGCCGA
>JAQGIN010000134.1 GCA_028291125.1 Caulobacter sp. | reverse complement strand
AGGTCCGACAGGCGGTTGAGATATTTCAGCGCCGGAGCGCCGACGATCTCGCCCTCGGTCGCCGCCAGCAGCACGCAGCTCCGCTCGGCCCGCCGGCAGACGGTGCGGGCCAGGTGCAGCGCCGCCGAGGCCGCCGAGCCGGCCGGCAGCACGAACGAGGTCAGCGGCGACAGCTCGGCGTTCATCCGGTCGATCTCCCCCTCCAGCCGATCGACCTGCGACTGCACGATGCGCAGCGGCTCCCAGGCCGGCTTCTCGTGCTGCTCGGGGGTGGCCAGGTCGGCGCCGAGATCGAACAGATCATTCTGGATCCGCTCGAGCACGGCGTCGAGTTCGGCGTCGGCGGCGGTGTGCTGCCGCGCCAGGCCGACGCAGGCGTTGGTTTCGTCCACCCCGCCATAGGCCTCCACCCGCAGGCTGGCCTTGCTGACCGGCTCGCCGGTCGACAGCCGGGTCAGGCCCTGGTCGCCGGTGCGGGTGTAGATGCGGTTGAGGGTGACCACGGCCCTAGTGCTTCCAGACCCAGGCCGCGCCCAGCAGCACCAGTATGGCCACGAACTGCAGCAGAACGCGCAGGCGCATCAGCTTGTTGGAATAGGAGCGGCCGAAGTCTCCGCCCTTGAACAGGGCGTAGATGCCCACCGCCAGGGTGATCAGAACGGCCGCCAAGGCGGCCGGCACCAGAAAGTCGAACAATCGGTCCATGGCCGGAAAATAGGCCGGTCGGGACCCGATGACCAGCGCCGTGGCGACGCTTGTTGATCGCCGCAAGCTCGTGTTCGACGAGTCAGTTCACTGAGTTGTTTTGTCGCAGCCGAGCTTTGCTACCGGTAGCATGCATGGGGCGGGGCGGTATCGCGGAACGACTCTAGGCAATTTGTGTGTTGATTTCACTTTTTGATCCGATTAAGGCCCGGAAATCGAATTTCACAGTGCGCGTTCGTTGAACTTGATCAATCCCTTCACCACATGTCGATTCGACGACGGTTCAGCCGCCGGTGAAGGTTGGAGACTGACGATGGAGCTACTGGCTCACCCGGCGACGAGCGCGACCGAACGCGAAGACGCCCTGGCGGAAGTCCGCCAACTGGTTATCGACCTGCGCGACGCCGCGCAGGATGGCCGCCTGCTGGCGCGCCGCTACGCCGAGGTTCTGCAGAACGTCGTCGATGAATATTGCGTCGAATTCGAAAAGCGCGCCGACGCCGCGCTGGCCCGTCTGGAGGCGACAGCATGAGTTATGTTTCAATCCGTACGGAGCCGTCCTCGGACGTTCCCGCCAAGCTGACGCGCCGCGCCCTGGCCAAGCAGCGCACCCGCGAGCGGGTCCTGTCGGCCGCCCGCCAGCTGTTTGGCGAGCGCGGCTATGAAGGCGCCACCATCCGCGACATCGCCCAGGCCGCCGGCATGTCGACCGGCGCGGTGTTCGCCAGCTTCGCCGACAAGTCCGAGCTGTTCGACGAGATCCTCACCGCCGACTACGAGGTGATCTTCGCCCAGATGAGCGAAGCGGCCCGGGCCGGGGCCACGGTCGACGAGTCGCTGCTGGGCGTCTTCGGCGTCGCCTATCGCTTCCATCTCGAGCAACTGCCGCTGCTGCGCGCCAGCATCGCCGTGTCGTGGACGCGGTCGGACGCCGCCGAGCGCCGCAACCGCGCCGACATCAAGCATATCTTCCGCCTGATCGCCGAAGTCGTTCAGCGCGCGGTTGATCGCGGTCAGCTGAAGAACGACCTCGACGGGAAGCTGTTGGCCGAAATCACTTGGGACGTGTATGTGGCCAATTATCGCCGCGCCGTGTTCGATAACTGGTCGGCGGACGCTCTGCTGGTCCGCCTCGCGGACCAGATCAAGATCATTTTCGCCAGCGCGCGCGCCTAACGAGGTCGCTCCGACGGCGTGAATGATGGGACGCCGCGGGGGCGGCGTCTAAGCGTAGGGGGGACTGTGTTTGGGCGTAAGGGATGATCAGAAGCGAGCGACGCGGGAGCGGGTCCTAGAGGCCGCCCGTGATCTGTTCAACGACGTCGGTTATGACGAGACGACCATCCGCGCCATCGCGGAGCGGGCCGGCGTCTCGGTCGGCAGCGTGTTCACGACCTTCGCCTCGAAGGCCGAGGTGCTCAGCCACGTGATGATCGCCCGGCTCGACGAGCTGTACGCCGAGTTCAACCGCGTCCTGCCCTATCTGCGCGGCTCCACCGCCGACCGGCTATGCTCGATCTTCGCCATCCACTACGAGTTCGAGGCCTCGCGCCTGAAGCTGTTCCTGGCCCATATCGCCGCCTCCTACAGCCCCAGCGACGACCCGGGCGTCACGCCCTACGGCCGCAACGCCCGCCTGCAGGGCATGCTGCGCGACGTGCTGGCCAACGGGGTGGAGCGCGGCGAGGTGCGCGCCGACCTCGACCTGTCGCTGGTGGTCGAGATGCTGCTGGCGGCCTATGCCTGGAACTATCGCTGGGCCGCCGCCGGCCAGGCCGACGCCGCGGCGATGACCCTGACCATGGACCG
>JAQGIN010000091.1 GCA_028291125.1 Caulobacter sp. | reverse complement strand
CGCGACGCCCTCGCCCAGGCCTTCGAGGACCTGAAGAAATACGAGCACGTGGCCGAGGCGGCCAAGGTCGCCCAGGTCAAGCTGGCCGGACGGCTGGAGACGGCGGCGCTGGACGAGCTGGGCCTGCGGCGGATGGGGCGGTAGGCGTCCACGCCACCACCCTCCAACGTCCGCCCCTCAACGCCCGTCATTCTAGGCCTTGTGGCGAGAATGACGGCTAAATTTGGATAACCCTTGGAAAGCGGCCTAAGCCGCCTAAGCCCCCGGGCCCACCACCGTCGAGACGGCGTGGTCGGCGTCGCTGGTCTGGCGCAGGGCGCGCAGGTCTTCGCTGATCCGGAAGATGGCGACGTAGAATTCGCAGAAGGCGCGCCACAGCAGCACCAGGGCCCCGGCCACCAGCAGACCGGCGACCAGCACCGGGAAGGCCAGCAGCAGCGAGCCGACACCCGGCTCCTTCAGGGCCAGGCCGACGGCCGCCCCGACCACCGAGAACGCGAACAGGGCGACGACCCCGAGACCGGCCCAATAGATCAGATGGATCACCGGACCGGTGACCAGGCGGTCAAAGGTAAGAAGGTCCCAGAACAGACTGGCCGACCCGCGAAGTTTGGCTTGATTGGCCGAAGCCATCCGACACCCCTCTTGTCGGCGGAAAACCGCCGGGTTGGCCGCATCGCTATCAGCGCAAAGCCCGCTCGGCAATGCCGAGCGGGCCGCGTTTGTGTCGCAGGGCGCGGGTTACTTGGGCGTCGCGGCCAGGGCGGCGTCGATCTGCGCCTTGGTGGCGGTGGTCGACACCGCGCCGCCCGACACCGTCAGGCTGGCCTTGGGCAGGGCGAATTTCTTGCCGCCGCTGCTGACCACCACATTGGTGGAGCCGTCGGCCCCGGTGGTGGTGCTGTCGATCGAACCCAGCAGGTTGCCGGCCGGGTCCTTCACCTGGGCGCCGATCGGAACCTCGCCGGCGACGGTGGCCGAGGACGGGGTCCCCGCGCCGCTGGCGCTGCTGGCGTCGGCCGGAGGGGTGGTGGTGGCCGCGCCGCTGGACGGCGCGCCGGCCGCCTTGCCGGTTCCTGGCGCGCCCGATCCGACCGCCGCGCTGGGGTCGGGCGTGGTCGCCGCGCCCGGGGTGGTTTGGGTTTGTTGGGCCGAGCCGGGGCTCGGCGGGGTTTGCGCCAGGGCCGCTCCAGCGAAGGCTAGGGTCGCGGCGGCGGCGAGGTAGGCCAGTTTATGGGTGGTCATGGGAACGCTCCGTCGGGGCCCCCGCCCCGTCTAACAATGGGCGGGGCTGCGAACCGTTCCCAAAAGCGGGCTAGACCATGCCCACGGTCTTCAGCCGGGCCCGCGGATGGATCTCGTTCTGGCTCATGACAACGGTCTGGCCGCGGAACCGTTCAATGATCGAGCGCACATAGGGGCGCACGCCAGGGCTGGTTAGCAGGACCGCCGAATCGCCGGCCAGGGCCGCGCCCTCGAAGGCCTCGCGGACGTTGCGGATGAACTCCTGCAGTCGCGACGGGGCCAAGGCCAATTGCTTGTCCTCGCCGGGGCCGACCAGGGCGTCGGCGAAGGCCTGCTCCCAGTCCGACGACAGGGTGATGATCGGCAGCGCCCCGTCCTCGCCGCGATTGGCCCAGCACAGCTGGCGGCCCAGGCGGGCCCGGACCTGCTCGACCAGCTGGGTGACCGAGCTGGTGTAGGGGGCCGATTCGCCGATGCCCTCGAGGATCTGCGGCAGGTCGCGAATCGACACCCGCTCGCGCAGCAGCGCCTGCAGCACGCGCTGCACGGTGGCGGCGGTGGCGATGCCGGGCACGATGTCGTCGACCAGCTTCTTCTGGGTCTCGGGCAGGTCCTTCAAGAGCTTCTGCACCTCGGAATAGGAGAGCAGATCGGCCATGTTCTCCTTGAGGATCTCGGTCAGGTGGGTGGTCAGCACCGTGGCGGGATCGACGATGGTGTAGCCGCGGAAGGTGGCTTCCTCGCGCAGGTCCTCGGCGATCCAGGTGGCGGGCAGGCCAAACGCCGGCTCGCGCATGTGTTCGCCCGGCAGCTCCACCTGGCCGCCGCGCGGGTCCATGGCCATCAGCTGGCCCAGGCGCACCTCGCCGGCCCCGGCCTCCATCTCCTTGATGCGGATGGCGTAGCCCTGGTTGGCCAGGCGCATGTTGTCGAGGATGCGGACCGGCGGCATGACGAAGCCGAACTCGGTGGCCAGGGTCTTGCGCAGGGCGCGGATCTGGTCGGTCAGGCGGCGGCCTTCGAGGTCGTTGATCAAGGTCAGCAGGCCGTAGCCCAGCTCGATCTTGACGTCGTCGATGGCCAGGGAGGCCGAGATCGGCTCCTCTTCGGCTTCGGCCGCGGGCGCCTGGGCCTCGGGCGGCGGCGGCTCGGCCGCCTTCTGGGCCCGGCGATAGGCCAGGAAGCCAGCCCCCAGCGACACCGCCGCGAACGGCAGCAGCGGCATGCCGGGGATCAGGGCGATGACGCCGGACGAGGCCGAGACCATGCCCAGAGCCACCGGGTTCATCGCCAGCTGGGTGGTCAGGGCCTTGTCGGCCGAGCCCTCGACCCCGGCCTTGGACACCACCAGGCCGGCGGCGATCGAGATGATCAGGGCCGGGATCTGGCTGACCAGGCCGTCGCCGATGCTCATGATGGTGTAGGTCGAGGCCGCCTGGCCGATCGGCAGCTTGTGCTGAGCGACACCGATCAGGATGCCGCCGACGACATTGATGGCGGTGATGATCAGGCCGGCGACGGCGTCGCCCTTCACGAACTTGCTGGCGCCGTCCATGGCCCCGAAGAAGGTGGATTCCTGCTCCAGCTCTTTGCGGCGGATCTTGGCGGTGTCCTGGTCGATCAGGCCGCTCGACATGTCGGCGTCGATGGCCATCTGCTTGCCGGGCATGGCGTCGAGGGTGAAGCGGGCGGCGACTTCGGCGATCCGCCCCGAACCCTTGGTGACGACCATGAAATTGACCAGCACCAGGATGATGAAGACGATCACCCCGATGACGAAATTGCCCTGCATCATCAGGTGGCCGAAGGCCTCGATGATGTGGCCGGCTCCGGCCGTGCCTTCCTGGCCATGGCTGAGGATCAGCCGGGTGGAGGCGATGTTGAGGCCCAGGCGGTAGAGCGTCGCCACCAGCAGCACGGTGGGGAACGAGGTGAATTCCAGCGGCTTCTTGATCAGCACCGCGGTCATCAGGATCAGCACCGCCCCGGTGATCGACACCGCCAGCAGCAGGTCCAGCAGCATGGCCGGAACCGGCACGATGAGCAGGACGATGATCCCGACCACGGCGATGGCCAGGCCCATCTCGCCGCGCACCAGCGCCGCCCAGACCGAGCCGGGCGTCGGGCCGGTGGAGGCCGGCTTGTCGAGGATGACGTCGGTCATCTAGGCGGTCTCGGCGCGGGGCATCAGGCGGCGTTCGAGCCGAGGCCGCCCTGCGGCGCGGGCACGGCGACGCCGGCCTCGGAATATTCCTTCAGCTTGTTGCGCAGGGTGCGGATCGAGATGCCCAGGATGTTGGCCGCGTGGGTGCGGTTGCCCAGGCAGTGCTCGAGGGTGTCGATGATCAGCTGCTGCTCGACCTGCGACACCGTCGAGCCGACGAACGAGCGCTGGATGGCGTCGGCCGCCATCTGGGCGCTGCGGGCCACGGCGGTGTCGGCGGCCGGCGACATCGGCTGGCCGTCGGGCAGGCGGATGGCGAACTCCTCGATCTCGGCGTTCGGCGACAGCAGCACCGCCCGGTGCATGGCGTTCTCCAGCTCGCGGACATTGCCGGGCCAGCGGTGGGCCAGCAGCCGGCGGCGGGCCTCGGCCGAGAGCGGCTTTTCGGCCACGCCGTTGGCGGCCGAGTACTTCTTCACGAAGTGCTCGCACAGGGTGATGACGTCGCCCGGCCGCTCGCGCAGCGGCGGCAGGCGCAGATTGACGACGTTGAGGCGGTAGAGCAGGTCCTCGCGGAACGTGCCGTCCTTCACCGCCGCCGCCAGGTCGCGGTTGCTGGTGGCGAGGATGCGGATGTCGACCTTCACCGGCTTTTGGCCGCCGACCCGGTCGATCTCGCGCTCCTGGATGGCGCGCAGCAGCTTGGCCTGCAGGCGGGTGTCCATCTCGCTGATTTCGTCGAGCAGCAGGGTGCCGCCGTTGGCTTCCTCGAACTTGCCGATGCGGCGGGCCACGGCGCCGGTGAAGGCGCCCTTCTCGTGGCCGAACAGCTCGCTCTCCAGCAGGTTCTCGGGAATGGCGGCGCAGTTGACCGAGATGAACGGGGCCTTGGCGCGGCGCGACTTGGCGTGGACGTAACGAGCCATCACCTCCTTGCCCGAGCCGCTTTCGCCGGTGATCAGGATCGAGGCCTCGGACGGCGCGACCTGGTCGGCCAGGCGGATGACGTCGCCCATCGCCGGATCGCGGACGATCATCGGCCGCTCGTCGTCGGCGACGGCGGCCAGGACGGCGGCGATCAGCTCGGCGTCCGGCGGCAGCGGGATGAACTCCTTGGCTCCGGCCCGGATCGCCGCGGCGGCGCGCGACGGATCGGCGCCGACCCCGCAGGCCACCACCGGCACCCGGATCCGCTCGGCCTCGTTGGCGGCGATCAGGGCCCCGATGTCGAGGTCGTAGTCGACCATCAACAGGTCGGCCCCCTGCCCCGCGCGCAAGGCGTGGGTGGCCGCCTCGGTGGTCTCGACGTGAGACACCTTGGCGCCCGTGTTCATCGCCATTTTCACGGCGACCGAGAGCTGTCCGTTCAGTTTTCCGACGACCAGAAGCCGCATTGGAATTCTCCTTGGCCCGAAAGCCCTAGTCTCTTGATCCGCCCGGGCGACGGCCCGGATCGGAGCGACGCGTTACTGACGATCCGCTAACCGTTGGAATCGCCGTCCTTGATGATTTCCGTCATGGTCACGCCCAGGCGCTCGTCGACGACGACGACCTCGCCGCGCGCCACCAGGCGGTTGTTGACATAGATGTCGATGGCCTCGCCGACCTTGCGGTCGAGCT
>JAQGIN010000082.1 GCA_028291125.1 Caulobacter sp. | reverse complement strand
TGGGCTACGCAGCCCACCGCATCGTCACCTATTACGGCGCTTCCGAGGCCTCTCAGTCGGCCTCCAAGGAGCTCGACAAGGTCTATGGCGAGGGCAAGGACAGCCTCGACAAGATGAACGCCGCCGATCCCGGCACGGTGGCCAAGACCGATCCCTTCCGCGTCCGGCTGGACGCCATCTACGCCGACGCCCGCCGCGCGGCCGATCTGGGGCTGCAAAACGATGACGTCGGCGCCACCGGCGTGTTGACCGGCGTCGATCCGGCGCTGGACGGCCTCAGCAAGGAAATGAAGGCCTGGGGCGACACCTATCACGAGGAGACCGCCACCCTGGTCGCCGTCGCCGAGAAGCAGGCCCGCGCCGGGTCGTTGCTGACCCTGCTGTTCGGTCTCGGCTGCGCGGCGGCCGGCCTGGGCTTTTCGCTGTGGATCGGCAGCGTCAAGATCTCCCGCCCGGTCACCGCCTTGGCCAAGACCATGACCGCCCTGGCGCGGGGCGAAATCGACCAGACGGTGGTCGGCGCCGGCCGCCAGGACGAGGTCGGGCTGATGGCCCGGGCTGTGCAGGTGTTCAAGGACAACGCCGTCGCCTTGCGCGCCGCGCAGGCCGAACAGGCCCGCATCGCCGGGATGAGCGACGCCGAACGGGCCCGCAACGAGGCGGCGCGCGAGACCGCCGCCAGCGACCAGGCCTTCGTTATGGAGCGGGTCGCCGCCGGCCTGACCTGTCTGGCGCAGGGCGATCTGACCTTCCGCGTCGACGAAGCCTTCCCCGAGGGCTACGGCCAGCTGCGTGACGACTTCAACGCCGCCATGGATCAGCTGGACGCCGCCATGGGCGCGATCCTCGGCGCGGTCGGCGGCATCGGCGCCCATGCCGACGAGATCACCGCCGCCGCCGACGACAGCGCCCGGCGCAGCGAGCAGCAGGCCGCCAGCCTGGAGGAGACCGCCGCCGCCCTCGACGAGATCACCGCCACCGTCCGCCGCGCATCGCAAGGCGCCGGTGAGGCCAGCGCCGTGGTGTCCTCGACCCGGTCCGAGGCCGAGCAGTCCGGCGAGGTGGTGCGTGGCGCGGTCTCGGCGATGACCGAGATCGAGCAGAGCTCGGGCCAGATCACCCAGATCATCGGCGTCATCGACGAGATCGCCTTCCAGACCAACCTGCTGGCCCTCAACGCCGGGGTCGAAGCGGCCCGGGCCGGCGACGCCGGTCGCGGCTTCGCGGTCGTCGCCCAGGAAGTGCGGGCCCTGGCCCAGCGCTCGGCCGACGCCGCCAAGGAGATCAAGGCCCTGATCAGCGCCTCGACCCGGCAGGTCGATCAGGGCGTCAAGCTGGTCGGCCAGACCGGCGAGGCCCTGGAGGGCATCGTCCTCAAGGTCGGCGAGATCGACGCCCTGGTGCGCGAACTGGCCGCCTCGGCCGGCGAGCAGGCCACCGGCCTCAACCAGGTCAACGCCGCCGTCAACCAGATGGACCAGGGCGTGCAGCAGAACGCCGCCATGGTCGAGCAGTCGACCGCCGTCAGCCACGCCCTGAAAAGCGAGATCCACGGCCTGGCCGATATGATGTCGCGCTTCGCCGTCAGCGCCGCCGACCAAACCGCCGCGCCGCTGCGGCGGGCGGGGTAGGGGACGGCCTCGCCGCCTTGACTCCCGCGCCGCCGTCCTGTCGATACGGCCCTCACTTGGAAGGACGTGGCCTTGGACACCTATGACGTCGTCGTGCTGGGGGCCGGCGCGGCCGGCATGATGTGCGCCATCGAGGCGGGCAAGCGCGGCCGCTCGGTGCTGGTGGTCGACCACGCCACGGCCCCGGGCGAGAAGATCCGCATCAGCGGCGGCGGCCGCTGCAACTTCACCAATATCCACACCGCTCCGGCCAATTTCCTGTCGGCCAATCCGAAGTTCTGCGTCTCGGCGCTGCGCCGCTACACGCCCCGCGACTTCATCGCCCTGGTCGATCGCTACGGGATCGCCTGGCACGAAAAGGCCCTGGGCCAGCTGTTCTGCGATGGCTCGGCCAAGCAGGTCATCGCCCTGCTGCTCGACCAGATGGCCCAGGCCGGCGTCACTCTGAAGCTGGAGACCCGGGTCGAGGCGGTCAGCAAGGTCGAGGGCGGCTATCGGGTCGACCTGTCCGACAGCCGGGTGCGCTGCGCGTCCCTGGTGGTGGCCACCGGCGGCAAGTCGATCCCCAAGATGGGAGCCACCGGCCTGGGCTACGAGCTGGCCGCCCAGTTCGCGGTGCCGGTGGTCGAGACCCGGCCGGCGCTCGTGCCCTTGACCTTCGAGGTGAAGACCCTGGAGCGCCTGGCCCCGCTGTCGGGGGTGGCGCTGGAGGCGGTGGTCGCCAGCGGCAAGACCAAGTTCCGCGAGGCGATGCTGTTCACCCATCGCGGCCTGTCAGGACCCGCCATCCTGCAGATCTCGTCGTTCTGGCGCGAGGGCGGCGAGATCGTCGTCGACATGGCCCCGGACGCCGACGTCCTGGCCCTGCTGAAGGCCGC
>JAQGIN010000081.1 GCA_028291125.1 Caulobacter sp. | reverse complement strand
GAAATACGCCTTCGCCGGCAAGGACGAACGCGCCCTGGTCAAGCTGGTGGTCAAGGCCGACGATCAGCGCGTCGTCGGCGTGCACGTGGTCGGTCCGGATTCACCCGAAATCATCCAGATGGCCGCTATCGCCGTGAAGCTGGGCGTCACCAAGGCGCAATGGGACGACACCTGCGCCGTGCACCCGACCCTGGCCGAGGACCTGGTCACGCTGCGCGAGAAGTATGTGCCGCTGGAGCTGGGCGCCGGCGGATGAAGCTGCCTTCCGTTTCGGATTTGACGGCGTCCGTTTCCGCCGGAGCGGGTGACCGCTGGGCGGGGTTTGTCGCCCTGTTCGCCATGGCCTGGATCGCGCCGCTGGCCTATCTGGCCCCGCTCGGCTTTGCCCCGATGGTGGGCCTGACCGGCCTGCTGGCCATCCCGCTGTTCTGGGGGCCGGGGCGGCGCTGGCCGCTGCCGTTGTGGCCGGTGGCGGTGCTGGTGCTGCTGTTCGGCTGGGCCGCGATCAGCCGGCTTTGGAGCCCCTATGCCGACACGCACGGCTTCGCCGAGCGCACCGCCTTCAAGATCGCCCTGCAGGCGGCCGCCGCGATCGCGATGATCGGCGCCTTTTCGATGCTGTCCCGAGAAGCGGCGCGCAAGGCCGCCGCCGTGCTGGTCGCCGCCCTGGTGCTGCTGGCGCTGATCCTGTTGGCGGATACGCTTGCGGGGGTGCGCATCTATCGGGGCCTCAAGGCGATGATCGGCGAGCCGATCACCTACGAGTTCGCCCGGCGCAACATCGCCCAGGGCTGCTACGTCATGGCGCTGCTGTTCTGGCCCGCCGCCTACGCGGCCGGACGCATGGGCTGGCGCGTGGCGATCTTCCCCCTGGGCCTGATGGCCGCGGCCATCGTCCTGGGCGAGCGTGTACTGTTGGCCGACGCGCCCTTCGTGGCCTTCGTGGCCGCCACCGGCGCCTGGCTGGCGGTGCGCTGGCTCGGCCCGCTGGCGGCGCGCCTGCTGATCGTGTTCGGCATCGCCCTCTTCTGCCTGGCCCCGCTGGTCGTGCAGGAGGGGGTGCGCAGCGGCGCCATCGGCGTGCTGCATCGCCAGGTGCCGGCCTCCTGGGACGCGCGCCTCGACATCTGGGCCTTCGTGTCCGGCCTGGTCGCAGAGCATCCGCTGCGGGGCTGGGGCCTGGACGCCAGCCGCTCGTTCGGCACAGCCATTCCGCTGCACCCGCACAACGCCGCCATCCAGATCTGGCTCGAACTGGGCGCGCTCGGGGCGGCCCTGGCCGGGGCTCTGATCGGTTGGATCGGCTCGGCCCTGACGGCGACCTCGCGCATCAATCCCTCCCTGGCGGCGGCGGGGGCGGGCAGCGTGACGACCTATCTCGTCATCGGCTCCTTGAGCTTCGGCGTCTGGCAGGAGTGGTGGCTGGCGCTTGGCGGCCTGGCGGCGGGCTGCGTGGTCCTGGTCGGCCGCGGCTGGCCGGGCGACGAGAACTTTGCCACCCGCTCCGCTTTCGGCTAAAAGCGCCGGCTTCGTTGGAAACACGCTTATGAACGCACGTTGGACTCCGTCGTCCTGGCGGTCCTTTCCCGCCAAACACATTCCGGCCGACTATCCCGACGCCGGCGCGCTGGCGGCCGTGGAAGCGGAACTGCGCGCCCTGCCGCCGCTGGTCTTCGCCGGCGAGGCCCGGCGGCTGACCGCCGAGCTGGCCGCCGTGGCCGAAGGCCGCGCCTTCCTGCTGCAGGGCGGCGACTGCGCCGAGAGCTTCAAGGAATTCGCCGCCGACAACATCCGCGACACCTTCCGGCTGATCCTGCAGATGGCCGTGGTGCTGACCTTCGCCGGCGGCAAGCCGGTCGTGAAGGTGGGCCGCATGGCCGGCCAGTTCGGTAAGCCGCGCTCCAGCCCGGTCGAGGTCAAGGACGGCGTCGAGCTGCCCTCCTATCGCGGCGACAACATCAACGGCATGGGCTTCACGCCCGAAGAGCGCATTCCCGACCCGCAGCGCCTGCTGAAGGCCTATGGCCAGTCGGCCTCGACCCTGAACCTGCTGCGCGCTTTCGCGACCGGCGGCTATGCCGACCTGCACAATGTCCACCGCTGGACGCTGGGCTTCGTCGAGGGCAGTCCGCAGGGCGCGCGCTACCGCGAGCTGTCGGAGAAGATCAGCGAGACGCTCTCGTTCATTGACGCCATCGGCGTCAATTCGCAGAGCCACCCGACCCTGCACCAGGTGGAGATCTTCACCAGCCAAGAGCCCCTGCTGCTGGGTTACGAGGAGGCGCTGACCCGCGTCGATTCCACCAGCGGCGACTGGTACGACACCTCGGCCCACCTGCTGTGGATCGGCGAGCGCACGCGCCAGCTCGACGGCGCGCACGTCAACTTCGCCCAAGGGGTCAAGAACCCGATCGGCGTCAAGGTCGGCCCCACGGTCGAGCCTGACGAATTGATCCGCCTGATCGACGCCCTGAACCCGGACAACGTCCCGGGCCGGCTGACCCTCTATGGCCGCTTCGGCAGCGACAAGATCGAGGGCCGCCTGCCGGCGCTGATGGCGGCGACCAAGCGCGAAGGCCGTTCCGTGGTCTGGGCCATCGACCCGATGCACGGCAACACCCTGACCGCCAGCACCGGCTACAAGACGCGCCCCTTCGACCGCATCCTGAGCGAAGTGCGCAGCTTCATCGAGATCGCCAACGCGACCGGCGTGCATCCGGGCGGCGTCCACCTGGAAATGACCGGGCAGAACGTCACCGAGTGCACCGGCGGCGCGCGCGCGCTCAGCGATGTCGACCTGGCCGACCGCTATCACACCCACTGCGACCCGCGCCTGAACGCCGACCAGGCGCTCGAGCTGGCCTTCCTGGTGGCGGAGAAGCTCAAGTCGGACCGTCAGGCCCCGTCGCAAGCGGCCGAATAAGTTCCCCGCTCACCCCGGCGAATGCCGGGGCCCAGATGACAAGGCGCCCCGGCCGGACATCTGGGAGCCATACGATCTGGATCCCGGCATTCGCCGGGAAGAGCGGAAAAGGTGCGCAGCTTGAGGCGTTCGATCAAGGCAGACCTCGGAGAACTGCTCACCCTGGCCTGGCCGGTGGTGATTTCGCGCATCGGCTTCATGACCATGGGGCTGATCGACACCCTGGTCGTCGCCCGCTACTCGACCGAGCAGCTGGGCTTCCACGCCCTGGCCTGGGCGGTCTCGGGCGTTGTCTTGACCACGGGCATGGGCCTGCTCAGCGGCGTGCAGGTCATGACCGCCCGCCATCGCGGCGAGGGGCGGCCCCAGGCGACCGGCGGCGTGCTGCGGCGCGGGTCGGTCTATGCCTTCTGGATCGGCCTGGTCTCCATGCTCTCCCTGAGCTTCGGCGGCGAAATCCTGCTCAGCAGCCTGCGGCTTGAGCCGCACCTTGTGGCCGGCGCCGCGCCGGTGCTCGCCGTATTCGCCTTTTCGCTGCCGCTCTACATGATCGGCGGGGCGGGATCCTACTACCTGGAGGCCCTGTCGCGGCCGCGCACGGTCACGGTCGCCGTGGTGGCCTGCAACGTCCTGAACCTGGCCGTCGACCTGGTGCTGGTGCCGGGTGGATTCGGCATACCGGCGCTCGGCGCCGCCGGCGCGGCGTGGGGCACCTTCGTGGCGCGCCTGGTCCTGATGGCCTGGTTCTACGCCGCCATCCTGCGGCTGCCGGACGCCCGGGCGCTGGGCCTGTTCGCCAAGCCCATTGATGGGCCGAGGGCGGCGGCCGAGCAGCGGCGCATCGGCTATGGCGCCGGCATTTCGATGTTCGTGGAGAGCGCGGCGTTCACGGCCATGAGCATCATCGCCGGCTGGCTGGGCGGCGTGGCCGTGGCCGGCTGGGGCATACTGCTGAACATGGCGGCCCTGATCTTCATGGCCCCGATGGGCCTGGGCGCGGCGGCGGCCGTCCTGGTCGGCAAGGCGTTCGGTGCGGGTGATCGCGTCGGCGTGCGGCGCTTTGGGGCCTTGAGCTTCGGGGTCTGCACCGGGGTTCTGACTCTGGTGGCCCTGATCGTCTTTCTCGCCGCCGAGCCGATCGCGGCGGGCTTCACCCCCGATCCGGTGCTGCGAGAGATGGTGGCGGCGGGCCTGGTCCTGAGTTGCCTGTTCTTCGTGGCGGATGGGCTGCAGGTCGTGGCCGCCAATGCGCTGCGCGCGCAGAGCGACGTGGTCGTCCCGACCGTGACGCACACGATCAGCTACACCCTGGTGATGATCCCGCTGGCCTGGTTCCTGGCCATTCCGGCTGGCATGGGCCTGAGCGGCATCGTCTGGGCCGTGGCGGTGGCCAGCCTGCTGGCGGCGACGTTCCTGATCGGCCGCTTCTGGTGGGTCACGCGCCCCAGAGCGCCAACGCGCTTAGGTTAGGCGCCGAGAATCCAGCCTTCTTCGGCCTCGACCGCGGCGCGGTCGGCCTCGCCGCCCTTGGCCTGCGCGAAGGCCGCGCCGAGTCTGCCCGCGTCGTCCAGGCGGGCGACGTGCTCGGCCAGGGCGCGGACCTTGGCGCGGTCAACGATCTCGCCGGCCTCAGGTTTCAGCTCGGCGAAGGCCGGATTGACCTCGACGATCAGCGCCTTGAGCCCGTCCAGGTCGCTTTCCTTCAGCGCCTTCCAGCCGGTCTGGAACGGCCAGACCTTGGCCTCGTCGCCCAGCGAGGCGAGAAGGGCGCGGGCGCGCGGAATGCCCAGGATCGCTTCGCCGCCGACCGTGCCGGCGCCGTAGAGCTGCCAGAGCGGCTTGGTCTTCAGCGCACTTTCGGTGCGCCGCTGCAGCGGCGGCAGGCCGGCGTGGTCGTAGGCCGGCTTGGTCGAGGTCAGGGTGCGCTGCGCGTCGCGCGGCGGGCATCCCCAGAACGGCCAGGGCTGGTCGGTCATGATGCGGTTCATCTGGGCCGCGTCATTGAAGCGGCTATTGATGTTGTTGGGTTTGTCCGAGACGCGGTTGCCCAGGAAGTCCCACAGGCCGCGCCAGTCGGGGCTTTTGAGCTTCAGGGCGGCGGCCGTGCCTTCGGGATAGCCGAGCGCAAAGTCGAAGCCGATCAGCACGCGCTGGCGCAGGCGGTTGAGGTCGCCGACGATCTTGGTCAGCAGGGCCACCGCCTCATCGCGCGTGGCGGGGTTATGGGCCTCGAACTGCAGGCGGAATCGCGCGTCGGGTTTCAGCACCCCGATCCAGACGGAATCCTTGCCCGTCGCGGGCTTGGAGCCGGCCGACCAGCCGACCATCACATAGGCGTTGAACAGTCGGGTCACGGCAAATCTCCTGCCGTGGTTCTACCGGCTGGGGAGCGGCCTCGCCAGCCCTTTAGGCCGAGCTAGAGCGAGGGCTCGGCGTTGACGCCCGCCAGCACCGCCGCCGGCTCGCGCGCGCCGGCCAGGGCCGGCTCGACGACGGGCGTCAGGGCCGGTTGCGGCGTCCAGGTCGGCATGGCGTCCAGGGCCGGGCGGTTGCGGCGCGCCTGGTTGAGGATGGCCGGCGGGCTGGTTTCCTCGGGGGTGAGGAAGACGCCGCGCGCGCGCAGCGTCTCGCCGAACTTTTGGCTCGCGCCCAGCACGGCCAAGGGCGCGGCCAGGACCAGACCGATCAGGATCGGCGAGGTGGCGGTCAGCAGGTCCGGCGTGAACCAGAAGCCGATCGACAGGGCCAGGCCCGTGGCGCTGATCCAGCCCATGGCCATGCGCGCCTCGGTCCAGCTGATCTTGCCCGCTTCGCGGCGCTGGCGCGCCCAGCCCGAGCGGCGGCCGGCCATGATCTCGATCAGGGCGCGGGTCTGGGTGAACATCAGCAGCGGGGCGACCAGGGCCGACAGGCACATCTCCAGCGCCAGGCTGCCCATGATGCGGCGGCGGCCGCCGAAGGCGCGGCGCAGCGTCTTGTCGCGGAACACCAGGATGACGCCCAGGATCTTGGGACCGAACAGCAGGATGGTGGTCAGGATGACGGCCCAGGCGGTCGCCTGGATTTCGTTCCAGTTGACGACGGCGCGCGCGGCGGCCTCGACGTCGGCCCACTGGAAGGCGGCCTTCTTCAGGCCCGGCAGCAGCAGGCGCGAGATGACGCCGAAGGTCAGGGCGGCGAACCACAGCGGCGACAGCACATAGCTGATGACGCCCAGCGCCAGGTGCACCCGGCTCAGCCAGTGCAGGCCGGGCGTCTTGATCAGCGGCAGATGCTGGACATTGCCCTGGCACCAGCGGCGGTCGCGCACGGCGAAGTCGAGCAGGTTGGGCGGGCTCTCCTCGTAGGAGCCTTCCAGATAAGGGGCCAGGTGCACGCCCCAGCCGCCACGGCGCAGCAGCGCCGATTCCAGAGCGTCGTGGCTCATCACCTCGCCGCCGAACGGCTTGGGGCCGGCCAGGCTGGGCAGGCCGCAGGTCTCGGCGAAGGCGCGGGTGCGGACGATGGCGTTGTGGCCCCAGAAGCTGCTCTCGGGACCCGACCACCAGGCCAGGCCGGTCCAGGCCACCCGGCCATACAGGCGGGTGGCGAACTGCAGGCAGCGGGCGAAGATCGTCTGGCCGTTGATGATCGTCGGCATGGTCTGGATCAGGCCGGCGCCGGGGTGGCGCTCCATGGCGTCGGCTAGGCGGACCATGGCCTCGCCGGTCATCAGGCTGTCGGCGTCGAGGATCAGCATGTGCTCGTAGGCCGCGCCCCAGCGGGCGACCCAGTCGGCGATGTTGCCGGCCTTGCGGCCGACGTTCTGGGCGCGGACCCGGTAATAGACGGTGGAGTGGGCCTCGCGGCGGAAGCGGGCGAAGCAGGCCTGCTCGGCCAGGGCCACGGCGGCGTCGCGGGTGTCGCTGAGCACGAAGATGTCGAAGGCGCGGCTGTTTCCGGTGGCGTTCAGCGAGGCGTCCATGGCCCGCAGCCGGGCGAAGACGGCGGTGGCGTCCTCGTTGTGCACCGGCATCAGGATGGCGGTGCGGGCCTTGGGCCGCGGCATCGGCTGGCTGGCGTCGATGCCCAGCGGATCCTTGGGCTTGCCCAGCAGGATGAAGAAGCCGGCGACGGCGGTGCAGAACCATAGCGACAGGGCCAGGAACAGCGGAGCCAGCAGCACCAGGCAGATGGCTTCCAGGCGGGTGACGCCGCCTAAGGCGATGGTGTTGTAGGTGGCGATCCAGCCGGCCAGGGCCATGACCACGGTGGCGGCGATCATGATTCCGCGGCGGGTGCTGACGTCGACGGTGCTGGCGACGACGCGACGGGCGCCGCCCTGCCAGAAGCCGAGCGGCTGCACCGGCATGGCCAGTGGGGCCTCGGCGGGAATTTCGACGCTCTCGCGGCGCGAGGTGACCAACTCGTAGGAGACGCTCTCGGAAGAGCCCAGGTCGAAGAAGGCGCCGCGTTCGCTCATGTCGTCCATCGTCTCGGGCTGGGTCGCCGGCCGGACGGGGGAGGGGGCCCCATCGCGTCCGGCGGTTGGCCGGGCCTCTCCCTAGGGCTCGCTCGGCGCGATCGGGCCTTCACCGCGGGGACCGTCTCCGATAGGGAGGCGTCGGTTCTGGACTCGTCAGGCGTCGGGCGAAGTTCCGGCGTGGAGAGCCGCCGGAGCCGTCAGAGTAAATCTTCGATCACGAAATCGCTACCAAAATAGCCAATCATTTCGCAGTTGCGGCAAAAAGCCTGCCGTGGTCGGGGCCGGCGGCGCGGGGTGGTCTTTCAGAAATTGGAATAAATCCATGAATTTAAAGATTATTGTCTCTGCGTTGGCGGCGATGGCGGTGGTCGCCTGCGGACCTGGGCCGCAACAAAAACCGGCCATCCAGTCGCCCGCGGCGGCGGTTTCCGCCCCGGCCGCGGGGCCGGAACATGATTCGATCGGTGTGATCGCCGCCGTGAACGGGGTTCAGGTCACGCTCGATCACGAAGGTTCGGCCGCCGCCGGCCTCGCCGCCGGGCGGTCGAGCTTCGCGCTCTACGCCGACGTCGCCGCCGAGGCGCCGCTGGAGCCGGGGACGCGGGTGGCGTTCAAGTTCCGCAAGACCGCCGCGGGCCTCGAACTGACGGCGCTCCAGGCCCGCTGAGTTAGGCAGGTTCCTGGAGCATGATCCGCAGCCTCGATCACCCTCAGCTCATCATCCCCGCCTTCGCGGGGATGATGAGCTGGATGGAAGATGCGCTCCACCCGATGGGACCGCCCTCTCGCTAGGCCAGCTTGACCAGCATCTTGCCGAGGTTCTCGCCGTTGAACAGCTTGATGAAGGCCTCGGGCGCGCGCTCGACGCCGTGCTCGACGGTCTCGCGCCCCTTCACCTGGCCGGCGGCGATCCAGCCGGCCATGTCCTTGGCGAAGGTCGGATAGAGGTCGTAGTGGTTGGAGACGATGAACCCCTCCAGCCGCAGCGACTTGCCGACCACCAGGGCGATGTTGGACGGTCCCTTGACCTCGCCGGTCTCGTTGTACAGCGAGATCATGCCGCATTCGGCGAAGCGGGCGAACGGCCGGGCGGAGTCGAGCGCCGCCTCCAGATGCGCGCCGCCGACATTGTCGAAATAGACGTCGATGCCCTTGGGCGCGGCGGCCTTCAGCGCCGCCTTCAGGTCGGGCGTGGCCTTGTAGTCGATGACGTGGTCGACGCCGATCGCCTTCAGATAGGCGACCTTGTCGGCCCCGCCGGCCGAGCCGATCACCGTGTGGCCCTTGAGCTTGGCGATCTGGCAGACCACCGAGCCCACCGCCCCGGCGGCGGCCGAGACGAACACCACGTCGCCGTCCTTCAGCGCCGCGATGCGCAACAGGCCGGTATAGGCGGTCAGGCCGGTCATGCCGGCGACGCCGAGGAAGGCCTGGGGCGGCAGGCCCTGGGCGTCGATCTTCTGCAGGGCCGAGGCCGGGGCGTTGTAGGCCTCGCGCCAGCCGAACATCGACTGCACCAGGTCGCCGGGCGCGAAGGCCGGGTCGCCGGAGACCAGCACCTCGCCCACCGCCCCGCCCTGCAGGGCCTTGCCCAGCTCGAACGGCGGCACATAGCTGGGCCGGTCGTACATCCGGCCGCGCATATAGGGGTCGACCGACATCCACAGGTTCTTGACCTGGACCTGGCCGGGCTCGGGCGGCGACAGCTCGACGGTCGCCAGGTCGAAGTCGGCGGCGGTCGGCACGCCCACCGGACGCGATTTCAGGCGGATCTCACGCGACGTGGTCATGGCGCTCTCCCTGGCGTTCTCATTTAAACGTCTGTTTAGCGCAGCTCGGGGCCGGGCTCCAGCGCTTCCCGCCGTCACGCGAACTGGCTACACCTCCGCCCATGACCCAAGTCTCCAAGTTCAAGGTCCTGCGGGCCGGCGTCATCGGCGCCGGGGTGTTCGGCGGCTACCACGCCAAGAAGTATGTCGAGCTCGACGTCACCGATCTGGTGGCGGTGTTCGACGTCGACCTGGCCCGCGCCCAGGCCCTGGCGACGCCGCTGGGCGCGGCGGCCTTCGACGACATGGCCAGCTTCCTGGCGCAGGTCGACGTGGTCACCGTCGCCACCCCGGCCGTGCACCACGCGGGCGCGGCCCTGGCGGCGCTGAAGGCCGGCAAGCCGGTCTATGTCGAAAAGCCGCTGGCGGTGACGCCGGACGACGCCGACGCCCTGGTCGCCGAGGCGGCCCGTCGCCAGGTGGTCCTGGCCTGCGGCCACCAGGAGCGGGTGGTGTTCCAGGCCATGGGCCTGCTCGACATCCCCGAGCGGCCGCTGCGCCTGGAAGCGGTTCGGCGGGGCACGCCGTCGGACCGCAACCTCGACGTCTCGGTGGTGCTAGACCTGATGATCCACGACATCGACCTAGCCCTGGCCCTGTGCGCCGCTGAACCGGTGACGGTGGAGGGCGAGGGGGCCGCCGATCGCGGCTTCGGCCTCGACTGGGTGAAGGCCGAGGCCACCTTCGCCGACGGTTTCACCGCGGTGTTCGACGCCTCGCGCGTCGCCGACGCCCGGGTGCGGACCATGAAGGTGGTCTACGCCACCGGCGAGGTCGAGATCGACTTTCTCGCCCGCACCTTCCGCAACACCACGCCGCATCCGCTGATCGAGGACTTCACCGCCACCCCGGCCGGCCAGGACCCGCTCGGGGCCAGCGTCGCCGGCTTCCTGGCCGCCGTCGAGGGCCGCGCGCCGCGGCCGGTAGTCACTGGCGAAGAGGCGGCCCGAGCGCTCGACCTGGCCCTGGCGGTGGAGCAGGCGGCGGGAGGTTAACCGCCGTAGGCGAACTCCGGCTTGGCGTAGGTCCCAACCAGGTCGACCGCGAAGCTCGCCCCGTCGGCCAGATCGGTCAGGAAGGCCGCATTGGCCTTCGCGTAGCTGCCGAGGTCGGCCTTCTCGGCCTCGCCCAGCAACCATCCGACCATCGCCGCCTTAGTGCCGAGGCCGTTCAGTCCGTCCTGTCCATAGGCGTCGAAATAGGCGTCGCGGCCGCCCGACAGCAGGGCGGCGACCTTGGCGTCGGTCGGCGTCGCGCCAAAGATCACGCCGTAGGCCTTCTTGGTGGCGTCGAACAACGACAGCGCCCCATATTCGGCTTGGAACTTGGTCTGGCCCTCGCCGACCTTGCCCAGATTGACCGCGAAATTGATGTAGCGGTTCTCCAGGTTGAAGCTCTGGTAGTAGGCCGAGTTCAGATTGTTGGCGTTGGGCCCGGTGGGCGAGACCAGATAGTCGATCCCGCCCTGGCTGGGGACCTTGCCGGTGAAGAATTGGTAGCTCAGCGTCGCCACCGAGGTGGTGGCGTCCGCCAGCTTGACCAGTTCGGCGGTGGCCTGGGCCTGGGTCAGGACGCCGGACTCGACCTTGGCCAGGATGGCATCGGCCGCGGGCGAGCTGGCGCCCCGCAGGATGTTGCTCTCGGCCACGACGACGGCGGCTGCAGCGGGGGAGGCCGACAAACCGACCTCCTTGTCGGTGAAGACCAGGCGTTCAACCCCTGTCAGGGTGTCCGTGCCCTCGGGCGAGCCGCCCCTCAGGTCGACGACCACGTAGTCGCCGTTGGCCTGGAGGGTCCAGGAGAAGTCGACCGACGCGCCCAGGTACTTGGCCTTGTCGGTCCCAGCGCCGCCGTCGAGCTTGTCGTTCCCCGCGCCGCCGACCAGCAGGTCGTCGCCCGCGCCGCCCTCCAGGGTGTCCTTGCCCTGGGCGTCGTTCTCCAGGGTGACGATCCGCCCGGACAGGCCCCGCGGGCCGGAGTCCGGGCGGATCGCGCCGTCGCCCAGCAGGGTGTCGTCGCCGCCGCCGCCGCGCAGGATGTCGTCGCCGCCGGCGCCCGCCAGCACATTGGCCCCGGCGTCGCCGGTCAGCTGGTCGCCATGCACCGAGCCGGAGAGGTTCTCGAACCCGTCGAGTCTCATCGCCCCCTGGCCGGTGTCCTGGCGCGCGCCCTGCAGGGCCAGCGACACCGTCGCGCCTTGGGCGCTAATGTCGGTGGTGTTGCCCCGCAGCGAGGCGGTGTCGACGCCCGCCCCTCCCGACAGCGTGTGATCCCCCGCCCCGACCTCGATCAGGTCGTCGCCGCCGCCGCCGGAGATCGTGTCGTTGCCGGTGACGCCCGTGCCGTTCGAGCCGCCCCACAGCCAGTTGCCCCGGTCGTCGCCGATCAGGGTGTCGTCATAGATGGTGCCCGACAGGTTCTCGATATTGACCAGGGTGTCGCGGCCATGGCCGGTGTCCTGGGCCACGCCCTGCTTGGTCAGGTCGACGACGACGCCCACGGCCCCGACGGAGATGTCGGTCGAGAAGGCGACCCGGTCGATTCCCGCGCCGCCGTCCAGAAGGTCGTCGCCCGCGCCGCCGTGCAGGTAATCGTCGCCGTCGCCGCCCCGCAAGGTGTCGGCGCCGGCGTTGCCGCGCAGGATGTCGGCCCCGGCTCCGCCGTCCATGACGTCGTCGCCCGGATAGCCGTACAGGGTGTCGTCCAGCGGCGAGCCGATGAAGATGTCCGCGCCGCCCAGTATGCCGCGGAACGCCAGGTCCAATCCTACGGCGGGGTCGGCGTTCTGCGCCCAGCCCAGATAGTCGGCCACCGAGACGCTGAAGTCGCTGGCCTTGAAGACCAGGGCGCCGCCCCGATAATATTCCAGGCCGGTGATCGTGCCGGTGATCTTCGACGGATCGCTATTGAGCACGAACGTCCCGAAGAACACGTCGCGCTCGTCGCTGCCGGCATAGCCGAGCTCGATCCGGCTGGTGGTCGCCGAGGTGACGACGCCGTCCAAAATCCCGTTGATATCCAGCAGATTCATCTGCAGCGCCACATTGGCGCCCGCGGTCACCGTCGTCATGCCTTACTCCGCCCACCCAGGGTTTGGTCACCAGAACAATCCGGCCCGATGTGGGAAGCGCAGGCGTCCCCACCGAGACGTCGCTGGTTGTCGGCGGCGGGGGCGGTGGCGAACATCCCCATTTGTGGGGTGTCGCTCGTCGGCCTGGGCCCGATCTCCGCTAGAGGAGAATGGCCGCGGCGGCTTCGGGGTGGCTGAGATAGAGGAACCGGCCGGCGTCCGGCATCACCTCGAACCGCGCGCCCGGCAGGACGCGTCGCCAGTAGCGCTCCACCTGGGCGAAGTCGTGCATGGGGTCCTGGGCGCCGATCAGCACCCGCCAGTCGTCGCAGCCGGCAAGCGGCTCGGGCGCGACGGCGCGAGCCATCGCCTGCTGCTCGGCGACATAGCCGCCGATCCGTCCGGTGGCGAACAGGCGGATGCCGCGCGCGTAGTCGGCGTAGTTCTGGGGGTTGGACATCGCCGCCACGTCGACCTGGCTGGTCGCGATGGCCCGAAACACCAGCCGCCGCATCCGCACCGGCGTCATCTGGCTTGCCAGGATGCGGGCGAAGGGCTCGATCAGGGCCGGGTGGCGGACGAACGCCGCCTTGACGGGCATGAAGGCGCCCTGGCCGGGGCCTCCCGCCTCGGTGTGGGGATCGGGATTGAGCAGGGCGACCCGGTCCAGCAGGTCGGGCCGTTGCCGGGCGAGGCCGAGCGCGACCTGGGCGGCGCCGCGGGCCAGCAGGTCGACGCGCGGCAGTTTCAGGCGTTGGCAGACGAGGGCGACGTCGTCGCACGCGGCGGCGAAGACGTCCCGGCGATCGTCGGCGGCCAGGCGGTAGGGATCGCTCAAGCCAAAGCCGGGCCGGTCGATCGCCAAAGGGCGAAAGCCGCGACGCTGCAGGGCCCGCACCAGGACGCCGGGCACGCTGCGCGAGGTCGAGCTGCTGTGCAGCACCAGGACCGGCCGGCCCGGCCGCGGTCCATAGTCACTGAAGGCGACGCGCGTGCCGTCGGGCCGGAGGGCAAAGCCGAGCGGTTCGGCAGGGTCGTGGTCACGCCGCATGACGCCGCCCGTCGCCTGGGTGACCAGGGCCAGGGCCCGCGCCTCGGTCAGCACCCGCGCCAGGCCGGAGGCGCTGGCCACGCCGAGCGCCAGATAGACCTTGTCGAGCTCCTTCTTGGCGGCCGCCTCGGAAAGGTCGGCCGCGGCCGCGGCGGCCTGGCGCGACAGGCCCTGGGCGACGCCAGACGCCAGGGTGAGCTGCCGCGGGCTGAGGCCCCAGATGTCGCACAGCACGTCCGCCGGCGCGCCGTCGAGCGGCCACACCCCGAACGACAAAGTGGTCAGGCGCTGCACCAGTCCTGAGACGCGCGTCACCCCGACGCGCTTCATCGCCGCCGCCATCACTTCGCGGGCGGTGGCGTAGGCGATCTCGGTTCGCTCGGCGGCCAGACGGATGGAGCCGGTGGCGACCACCGCCACCGCCACCCGGGTCTGAAGCGGCGTCAGGCCAAAGGCGGCGCCGGCGTCGGTCAGGGCCGAGGTCGTCTCATTGGTGGCCGGGCCCAGCGCCACGACGCGGGCCTCGGGCCGGGCCGCCGCCTGCGCCGCCTCGGGCGGCAGCAACCAATGCCGCGCCAGGTCACGATCGCCATAGATCAGCAGGCTGGCGGAGCCGTCGCGCGCCTCGGTCGGCGAGGCTTCCGGGCGCCGGGCGGCCGCGGCGCGGCGAGCTGTGTCCGGATCGATCGCCGCCTGGCCGAAACGACGCTCGAACGCCGCGTCGGCGAACAGCAGGCGGCCCCGGCGATCGAGCACGGCGGCGGCCAGGCGTTCGATCCGCATGATCGGATAGGCGGAGGCCGCCGCGGCCGAGCGCGACAGCTCGGCGGCCACGCGGCCAGGCTCGGCCCGCAGCTGCTCGACCACGGTCGCGGGTCGATCTAGCCAGGTCCCGAGCGGATCGTCTTCGCCCTCGGCCGGCGACGTATGGTCCAACATCCCGATAGTTTGCATGCGTCGCCGCGCGCTGTCAGCCGTTTCCGCCTTGTCGCCGCGCCCTATCGGCCGCCTTGCGTCGCCCGCTCCATCCAAGCCGCCGTCGCGCGGCTTTCATCGGCCAGCCAGGCGCGGAATCGTTGGACGTGGCGGCGGGAGTCGGCCTCGCGGCGGAAGCGGGCGACGAAGCCGTGGGCGCTCCAGCGGCCCGGCGCGATGCCGTAGGGCAGGCCGACATCGCCGGCCTCGAGCCGCTCGGCGAGCAGCGCCAGACCGCAAAGGGTGACGCCGGCGTTGGCGGTGACGGCGTCGAGCGCCGCCGTGATGCGCCGAAACCGCATGCCGCGCTCGGGCGCGCTGCGGGCCACGGCGTTGGCCGCCACCCAGTCCGGCCATGACAGCCCCGCCGGGTCGTCCTTGTAGAAGTCCAGATGGATCAGCGGAAAGCCTTCCAGCCGGTCGCGGGCGTCAAGCTCGGCGGTGCGCGCGATGTTGGTCGGCGAGGCGATGGGAACGACGTAGTCGCGAAACAGCAGATCGGTCAGGGCGTCCTCGCCCGGCGGGCCATAGCTGATCTCGCAGTCCACCCGCCCGAGCCGCAGGGGCGCGTCGCCCTCGCCGTTGATGCAAAAGCGCAGGTTGGGGTGCTCGGCGCGAAAGCGGTCGAGCCGCGGCGCCAGCCAGAGCTCGACGAAGTCCGAGGCGGCGGCGATGTGCAGCTCGTGACCCCGCTGAAGCTCGAGTTCGCGCGCCGCCGCCTCGAGGTCCTCGAATCCCCGCCGCAGATGCGGCAGGGCCGAGGCCAGGCCGG
>JAQGIN010000070.1 GCA_028291125.1 Caulobacter sp. | reverse complement strand
TTGTCCGTCGGACCGCTTTCGACCAGCAACACCGAGACGGCGGGGTCCGCCGACAGTCTGTTGGCGAGCACGCAACCTGCGGAGCCCGCGCCGATGACGATGTAGTCGAAGTGGTCCTGCACGGCTTTCGCCCCCTGATATGGTCCGTGACGCTTGCGTTGGTCCCGGTTCCAGACGAACGTTATCACCCGATAAAATAGTACATCAATGTCCGTTTTGAACAACAATGCGAATTCTGTTCCGCAGCCGCCGCCCCGCAGGGATGTCCTGCGGCACCGGGCGGCCCTATTGGATGCGGCGGCGCGGGTGTTCGCGGCGGGCGGGGTCGACGCGCCGCTGGGCGAGATCGCGCGGCAGGCCGGGGTGGGCCGGGGAACCCTCTACCGGCACTTCCCCGAACGGATCGACCTGATCGTCGCCCTGCTGAACCGCAACCTCGACGACCTGGAAGCGCAGGCGGCCGATCTCGCCGATCAGCCGGACGGTCTGCTGATCCTGATCCGGACGATGATCGATCAGGACATCGACGTCGCGCCGCTGCTGGACAGCGATCTGATCATGCCGGCGACGCTGTTGGCGCGCTTCGTCGCGATCTGCCGGGCTCCGCTGGAAGCCGCGCGTCGGGCTGGCGTCGTCCGGCCTGACCTGGACGAGACCGATCTTCTCGACCTCACCGTCATGGCCGGGTCGGCCCTGAAACGCTGGGGGTTGGACGAACGCCGCGTGCGGGCGCCGCGTATCCAGGCCCTTTTGCTCGAAGGAATCCGATGCGAGCCGGGATCGCCGCTCGCCCGTCACCCCATGGCGGGATAGCTCGCCGTCGCCAGGGCTTGGATCTCGTCGCGGTCGCTGGGCAGAATGAAGCCCGCATCGATGGCCAAGGCCAGGGCGGCTCGGAATTTCACGACATAGTCCCCGCGGCCGCCTGGATAGAGTCGCGCCAGGGCTCCCCTGCCCAGAGGCCCGGTCGAGCCGAACAACGCCCCCATCCGGCCGCCGGCCGCGGCCAGGCCGGACAGTTTGCAGGTCGGGACATCCATCCAGGGCGTACGGACGCCGCCCGCTGCATTGCCGGCGCTGTCGAGCGTCAGTTTCGCGGGCCTCGCGCCCTCCACCGTCAGTCTGGGCCCGCAGGACGGCGTCGCGCCGGTGGTGACCCATCGATTCAGCGCCGACAAGGCGGCCATCATCACATAGTGATGTTGCGGAGCGGCGTTGATCTCGCCCGGCAGGGTCAGGCCCAGAAGGTCGCGGGTGGGCGCCAACGCCTTGGCCATGTCCTCCGCCGAGGCCGCGCCGTTGTCGATGGAAGAGGCCTTCATGACATAGGTGTCGGCATGGGCGGTTCCCGCGACCTCCCAGGTCCTCAGCCGATCATGATCCGGTTGGCGGGCGGGCAGATAGCCGAACCGCTTCATCATCAGGTCGGTTTCCGTGATGAAGTTCAAAACCGGCGCCGCCGTGTCGGTGCGGATACGTACGGGTCTGAGCGCTGCTAGCAGCGACGCCACCATCGACGATTTGCCCAGACCCGGCGCGCCGCCGAAACGGGAATGGACCAGATAGCCGTCGAACGCCTGTTCGATCGGCGCGACGGCGTTGATGTAGGTCGTCAAGCGGCCGGCCGACTGGGATTCGCCAGCGGCGATCAGGGTCGTTAGAGTGGGGACGCCAAGAAGCCTTTGGGGATCGGCGCGCAGAGCTCTGGCCGCCTGGGTGAAGATGTCGTAGCCGAACCGATCGCCCGGATGTCTCAGGGGCGCATAGCGTTCAGGATCGGCTTTCCTGAGCGGCTCCATGCCGGGAAACGCTATTAGCCCGCCGCCCTCGATCCCGGCCTTTTGCACCGACACGCCGACCCAGCCATAGCCGCTGCGGATCAGTTCGCGATGGGTGTAGCCCCACTCCGGAGCTGTGTCGGCGCCGGCGCTGACGTTCAGCCATTCCACCATGACCGTGCCATTGAATGCGGCCGGCCGCTCGGGCCGAACGACGACCATTCGGGTCATATACGCGGCCGCCTTGTGCGCTCTGGCGGACCAGCGACCGTCGCGGCCTCGTGCCCCGACGGCCCGGTATGAGGTCGCGAGCCCCGATAGGAAATACTCCTCGACCCGATAGCCGACGTCAGCGAGATCGAAAGCCGTCAGGGCAAGCGCGGGCCGGCCGGCGATGGCGCCCGTGACCGTCGCCGAACTTCCGACTGGACTCGGCGTGGCCGACTCCGATGGCGGCGCGGTCATTCCAATGCTCCCTCGTCGGCCTCTGACGAGCCGATTAAAATCAGAATGTGTGATGGTATTCAGAATAGCAAGGCCCCGCATGTCGCCCACCCGCGCCAGGGCGCGGGCGAAGAGGCGGGGTTTCTAATCCAGGGCGATCGGCCGAGATCTGGGGGTGGATCGTCTCGAACTCGGAAGACGCGAGCAAGGGGATCGGCGGCGGCTCCGTCGAAGCCGCCGCCGGTCGAGGCCGTCAGGCCGTGGCGTCCAGCACGAAACCGGCCGCCTGGAAGTCGCCGCGCAGCGCCACGTCCAGGCCATACTCCATCCAGTAGGCGCCGCTGGCCTGGGCCAGCGTCGCTGGATCGGCCGCCCCGGCCATGGCGCGCAGGCGGTAGGTCGCCTTGGGATCCAGGCCCCGAAGTTGGATGCGCGGCAGCGGATCGAGCTTGGTGGTCGAGTGGACGAAGGCGAATAGCGCCGCCTGCCCGCGGTCTGGCGACACCGACAGGGTGGCCGAGCGCTCGGAGCCGTCGCGTGGCGAGATCAGTCGATAGAGGTCGCCGCGCTGCACGGTTTTGCGGATCGTCTTGTACTCGGCGACCATCTTCTTGGCGGTGGCGAAGTCCTCGTCCTTCCAGTGGTTGAGGTTGGCGCCGATGCCCAGACCGCCCTGCATCGACGACAGGAAGCGGTACTCCAGCGAGGTGGTGCGCTTGTTCACCCAGTTGGGCGAGTCGGTGACCCAGCACATCATCGTGGCCGGAGCATAGGCGTGCGTGAAGCCGTCCTGGATGGTCAGGCGGTCGAAGGGATCGGTGTTGTCGGACGGCCAGACCTGGTCGGTCAGGGCCATGATGCCGAGATCGACGCGGCCGCCGCCGCCGGCGCAGGATTCGATCTCCAGTTTGGGGTGGCGTCGGCGCAGCTCGGCGATGATCCAGTAGAGGTTGCGGACGAACTCGACATAGATCTTCTGCTGATCCTCGACCGGCTGTTCGGGCCAGCCCGGCTCGGACCAGTTGCGATTGTGGTCCCACTTCAGGAACGCGATGTCGTTCTGGCTGACCAGGTCGTCGAGCACCTTCAGCAGATGGTCGCGGACGTCCTTGCGGGCCAGGTTCAGCATCAGCTGGTTGCGCCCCTGGGTGCGCGGGCGAGTGGGGAAGTTGATCACCCAATCGGGGTGGGCGCGGTAGAGGTCGCTGTCGGGATTGACCATCTCGGGCTCGACCCACAGGCCAAACTCCATGCCCAGGCCGCGAACCTTGTCGATCAGCGGCTTCAGGCCATTGGGGAACTTGGCGCGGTTGACGGTCCAATCGCCGAGGCCGGCCTTGTCGTTGTTGCGCGCGCCAAACCAGCCGTCGTCCATCACGAAGCGCTCGACGCCGATGGTCGCGGCCTTCTCGGCCAGGGCGACCTGGCCTGGCTCGTCGACGGCGAATTCGGTAGCCTCCCAGGAATTGTACAGCACCGGCCGCAACGGAGCCTTGGGGCCGCCGGGCAGGATCTTCTCGCGCTGGAAACGGTGCATCAGGCGCGAGGCGCCGCCCATGCCCTGGCCGGAGTAGCCGGCATAGAACACCGGCGACTCCAGGCTTTGCCCCGGCTGCAGGCGGTAGGCGAAGTCGAACGGGTTGAAGCCGCCGACCACCCGCACCTTGCCCAGGGTGTCCTGGTCGACCGAGATCCGCCACGAGCCGCTCCAGGCCAGGGCCCCGAACCACACTGGGCCGGTCTCCTCGTCGGAGACGCCGTCGCGGTCGATCGCGAACCAGGGGTTGTTCTGGTGGCCGGTGTCGCCGCGCCGGCTCTCTAGCACGGTGGAGCCGGGGGCGACGGGCCGGGTCTCGACGGTCCATTCGGCCGCCCAGCGGCCGGTCAGATACTGCAAGCGGTAGTCGGTCTCGATCGGCAGAGTCAGGGCGGCGGCGGCCAACTGGTCGATGCGCACCGGTGTCTTGGCGCGGTTCTCGACCACGGCCGAGCGGGCGAGAATGCCGCTCTCGGGATCCATCACGTAGCGCAACTCGACATAGAGTTCGCGCTCGATGTCCTTAAGCCGCAGGATCAGGCCCTGGTCGGTCACGCGGTGCGAGACGTACTTCAGCACCACGTCGCGCACGCCGTCGGGCCAGGCGACCTTCAAGGCCGGCTCGACGAACATCCCGCCGCCCTGGGCGGGGAACTCCTGAGGTGTCACCGACACCGACAGGTCGACCGAGGAGTGGTCGCGGACGCTGACCGGCTGGCCTGGCGAATCGCCATCGCCCAGCCGCCCGCCCCAGTACAGAGACTGGACCTGGCCCTGGGCGTTGACGCCGAAGGCGTAGGTGACGTCGCCGCCGTCCAGCCGAAACACCTTGGTCTTGTCGTCATAGCGCGCCGCCGCGCCGGCCTGGCCCGTCCATCCGGCCGCGCCGCCCAGCAAGGCCAGGCAGACCAGTCTTCTATCCATCCGCAGCGACGACATGACGTTTCCTCGTTTCGGTTTTATCTGATAAATTTGTTTTCGCAGCCATTTGTCAATTCGAACTTCACCCCCAAAGTCGCCCGGGGCCGCCGTCGGATTTTCAGTATTTCATATTTATCTGATTTATGAGATAGGTGCCGTCAACGCACGATGACAAGTGCGTGCGTCGCCATAAAAACCCTCATTCTCCGGGGAGAGAAATGACAGAAGTCCAACGCCGCAAGGGCGGCTTCCTGCTTTGCAGCACGAGCGCTTTCGCGCTGCTCCTGACATCGCCAGTCTTCGCGCAGACGGCTCCGCCGGCGTCGAACGCCGACTCCTCGACCGTCGAGGAAGTGGTCGTCACCGGCACCCGCGCCAGCCTTTCCAAGGCCCTGGATCTGAAGCGCAAGACGATCGGCGTGGTCGACTCGATCGCCGCCGAGGACATCGGCAAGTTCCCCGACCAGAACGTGGCCGAATCCCTGCAGCGTATCACCGGCGTCTCGATCGACCGCAGCGGCGGCGAGGGCAAGTTCATCACGGTTCGCGGCTTTGGCCCCGAGTTCAACACCGTGCTGCTGAACAACCGCCTGCTGGCCACCGAGAACGCCGGCCGCGAATTCAGCTTCGACATCCTGGCGTCCGAACTGATCAGCGGCGCCGAGGTCTACAAGTCCTCCAGCGCCGACCAGCAGGAAGGCGGCATCGGCTCGACCGTCATCATCCGCACCGCGCGGCCCCTGGACCGCCCCGGCTTCCACTTCGCCGGCAGCAGCTCGGCCAAGATCGATAGCACCAGCGACAAGGCCACCCCGGTGCTCTCGGCCGTGATGAGCGACACCAACGAGGACCACACCTTCGGCGCCCTGGTCAGCCTGGTCTACGACAAGCGCGAGTCGCGTCTGAGCAACGTCAACACCAGCGGCTGGATCGCCGGCCAGAACCTCGATTTCAACAAGGACGGCGTGGTCGATCTGGCCAATGTCGCCATGCCGCGCACCTACAACACCACCGTCGAGAACAACCACCGCGAACGGCTCGGCGGCACCCTGGCGCTGGACTGGATCGTCAACGACAAGCTGAAGCTCGGTTTCGACGGCCTCTATACCCAGTTCCGGGTCAAGTCGCGCTCCAACCAGATCGGCTACTACACCGATCCGGGCGACGTCATCGCGGCCACGGCCAACGCCAACCACACCGTGACCAGCTTCACCCGCAGCGCCGCCGGAAACCTGGCCACCGACCAGATCGTCTTCGACTCGCCGCGCGACGCCAAGACCTTCCAGGTCGCCTTCAACGCCCACTATACGCCAACCGACCGCTCGACCCTCGACGTCGATCTCTCCCATTCGGAAGCCACCGACGGCAACAAGTCGGTGTTCTACGTGCTTGGCTCGCGCAACACCGGCCTGACCCCTCGGTTCGACCTCAATGCGGGCGGCTTGCCGACCATGAGCAATGTGCTGGGGACGACCGATGCGTCGCGTTTGCGGCTGCACTGCTGCGCCGAGCGCGGCGGCAGCGTCAAGGACGCGGTCACCCAACTGAACCTCGACTACAAGCTGGAGTTCGACGGCGTTCTGAAGAGCCTCAAGTTCGGTGGTCTGGGCGCCATCCGCAAGAAGGACATCGTCTCGCTGACGTCGCCCGAACCGCTGGGCTGCTTCTATTGCGGCTATGTGGCCACGGCCCCGGCCTCGCTGACCAGCGTGTTCCATGGTGGCAGCATCCTGGGCGGGCCGGACATGAACTGGCTGGACTATGATGTGAAGAAGCTGGTCCAGTATTGGGGCAGCGACGCGGCCGTCAATCAACGCAACGACCCGGCCGCCCAGGCCGCCTTCCGCGCGGTGTTCGCCGGCAACGGCAACAGCCTCAACCCGGTCTACAATCCGCAGGGCTCCGGCTCGGTGGAGGAAAAGAGCGGCGCGCTCTACGCCCAGGCCGAGTTCGGCGGCGATCATGACGGCCACGCCTGGTCGGCGGTGGCGGGCCTGCGCTACATCTATACCGACCTGCACGCCGAGGGGAATTCGCGCCAGCTGATCTCGATCACGCCCCGGCCCAGCGACCCGACCTCCGCCGACGCCGCCTATAGCGCCCCGGTGCCGGTGACGGCCGACAACAGCTACAACTACTTCCTGCCCTCGGCCTCGTTCCGCTACAACATCACCGATGACGTGGTCTTGCGGGCGGCGGGCTCGCGCACGCTGACGCGGCCGACCCTGACCAATCTGAGCCTGGCCAAGTCCTACGACTTCCGCCCGCCGCAATCGAACACCGTCAGCGGCGGCAATCCCGATCTGAAGCCCTACCTGGCCTGGAACGGCGACGTGGGCCTCGACTGGTTCATCAGCGACGCCAGCTACATGAGCATCGCCGGCTTCTACAAGAAGGTGACCAACTTCGTTTCGCAGGTGACGACGCCGGTCTCGTTCTTCGGCTACCCGTTCCTCGACACCCGGCCAACCAACGCCGAAGGGGCCAAGATCTACGGCTTCGAGGCGGCGGTGCAGTACACCTTCGACATGCTGCCCGCGCCGTTTGACGGCCTGGGGGCCTCGGCCAACTACACCAAGGTCAAGAGCAACATCGGCTTCGATCCGAGCCTGAGCACCCAGACCTTCAACGTCGAGGGCCTGTCGGACTCCGCCAACCTGGTGCTGTTCTACGAGAAGGGGCCGATCCAGATGCGCGGCGCCTACAACTGGCGTGACAAGTTCCTGCGTCACACCTTCGGCGCCAACGGTCAGCCCGAGAACGTCGACGCCTATGGCCAGTACGATCTCAGCGGCAGCTACAAGGTGACGAAGAACTTCGCGGTGTTCACCGAGGTCATCAACCTGACCAACAAGCACAGCCGCAGCTACTCGACCTATGAGGAGCGCCTGATCGAGCTGGACGACACCGGTCGTCGGGTCTCGGTCGGGGTGCGCGCCACCTTCTAGAACCCGACCTTCCTCCCGCAACTTCGACCGAGCGCCCTAATCTTCCCTCTGGCGCTCGGTCGCTTCTTTTATCAGGCCCATGACGTCGTCGATCAGAAGCCGCATGGCCTCCGCCGCGCGCTCGGCGTCGCGTTCGAAGATCGCGTCGAGCACCGCCTTGTGGCTCGGCAGGCTGGCGCTGCGTCCGCGATAGCGGTTGGTGAACTGGATCGACGTCTGCAAGGCCGTGGTCACGACGTCCCGGAACTGCGCGTAGAATGGGTTTCCGGACGCTTCCAGGATCGCGACGTGGAAGGCGATGTCGGAGGTCAGGGGATTGTCGACACCCCGCTCGGCCGCCTCCATGCGGGCATAGCCCTGCTGGATCAGCGCCAGTCCCGCGGGGCGGCCATATTGGGCGGCCAGTGCGGCCGCGCCGGGCTCGATGGTCAAGCGCAGTTCGGTGAACTGCCGCAGCAGGGTCAGCGAGAACTTGCGCTCGAGCAGCCAGCGCAGCACGTCGGTGTCGAACCAGTTCCAGGCCGACGGCGGCGTGATGATCGTGCCCGCCCGCGGTCTGGCGGTGAGCAGGCCCTTGGCGCCCAACATCTTGACCGCCTCGCGGGTCACCGACCGGCTGACCGCATGCTGCTTGGCCAGTTCCGCCTCGATGGGGAAGGGCTTGTCGTCATAGGCGCCGGTGACGATCGCCCGCCCCAGGGCGTCAAGCAGGCCAAAGGTCAGGTTGCGACCCAGCGCGGAGCGGGATTCTAGGGCGTCGGCCGTTTTCATGGGTCACTGCTGGCAAATTTGCCCGAAGCTCGCAACTGATTGTTGATCCGAACAAAAATCGCGACGCGGCGGGTTAAGTTCTCATTGCGCGCCCTGTCAGGCCGCGGCCCGCCAGGCGGCGACGAAGGCGTCGGCCGTCAGGCGCACCTCGGCCACCGAGCGGCCGGGCTTGTAGAGCGCCGAGCCGAGGCCAAAGCCATCGGCGCCGGCCGCGCGCCAAGCCGCCACATTGCCGGGTTCGACGCCGCCCACCGGGAACACCGGAGTGGTCTTGGGCAGCACCACTTTCATGGCCCTCAGGGTCGCGGGCCCGGCGGTGTCGGCTGGAAACAGCTTCAGGGCGTCGGCCCCGGCGTCGATGGCCGTGAAGGCCTCGCTGGGCGTGAAGAAGGCCGGGAACGAGATCAGGCCGGCGGCCTTGGTCGCGGCGATGACGGCGGGATTGGTGTTGGGCGAGATGATGATCTGGCCGCCGGCCGAAGCGACCTCCTGGACCGCCGCCGGCGACAGCACCGTGCCGGCGCCGACGATCGCGCGCTCGCCCAGCGCCTGGCGCAGGCGAGCGATGCTCTCCAGCGGCGAGGGGGAGTTCAGCGGCACCTCCAGGCAGCGGAAGCCGGCCGCGACCAGCGCCTCGCCAACCTCGACGGACTCGTCCGGCGTCAGGCCGCGCAGGATCGCCACCAGGGGCAGGATCCGCAGCACGTCATTCCAGGTGGTCATGGGCGTCTAGCCTCCAAACTGGCCGGGCGGCAGACCGCAAATCCCGGCGTCGATTTCGAACAGTGCGCCGGCCAGCGGCTCGTTCTCGCGGCCCATGGCCGCCGAGGTGACGAAGAGGCGATCCAGGCCCGGGCCGGCGAAGGCGCAACTGGTGATCTGCGAAGCGGGCAGGGCCACGAAGCGGTCGAGTGCGCCGTCCGGCGTGAAGCGGTTGATCCGGCCGCCGTCCCAGGCGGCGATCCACACCCCGCCCTCGGCGTCGGTGGTCATGCCATCGGGATAGCCCATCTCGCCCGTGAAGCGGACGAAGACGCGCCTGTTGGCCAGGCCGCCTTCGTCGTCGACATCATAGGCGTAGACGAGCCGCTGGGCGCTGTCGGCATGGTAGAGGACCGTCTGGTCGGGGCTGAAGGTCGGGCCGTTGGCGATGTGGTAGTCGCCGTCCACGGCGTGCAGGCTGAAGTCCGGATCCAGACGCCACAGGGCGCCCAGGGGCTGGGCGTCCGGCCGCTCGTCCATCGAGCCGGCCCAGATCCGTCCCAGCCGGTCGGCCTTGGCGTCGTTGAGGCGGGTGGCGGGCAGGTGGGCTTCGGGATCGGCGAACAGGTCGATGGCGACGGGATCCAGCGCCAGCCTGGCGAAGCCGCTCTGAAAGCCGGCGATGAAGCCAGGCGCGTCACGGCGCTCGATCAGCCAGCCGATCGCCTCGGGCATGGGCCAGACGCGCACCGTTCCATTATTGAGGTCCAGGCGGTTGACGCGCGGCGCCTTGATGTCGACCCAGTAGAGCGCCTCGTCCCGCGGCGACCACAGCGGACCCTCGCCCAGCAGGTCGCGACCCGGGCGTTCGATCACCTTGAAACCCGACATGAACGGCGGTCCTCCTGGCGCGGAACCTAGGCTCGGAGCGGTGTGTCTGTCCATATTCGATGATTAATATGATAAAATATTTGACGACACATCCATGGTCATCATAACCATGGCTTCACAACACCGGCGCAGGCCGGAAAAGACCATTGGGAGTTTTCTTAGATGCGGGTTTCCCCGTTCCGCGCCGACGTTCTGGCGGATCGTTCATGACGGACGCCAGCTTCGGGGGGCTCGACGCGGCGTCGCCGACCCGCATAGCCCGCATCGAGACCTTCATCGTGCCGCCGCGCTGGCTGTTCGTCCGGATCGAGACCCGGGACGGCGCCGTCGGCTGGGGCGAGGCGAGCCTGGAGGGCCATGCCGAGGCCGTGGAAGGCGCGTTCGCCTCCCTGCGCGAGCGCTTCGTCGGCGCCGATCCCGACAATATCGAGGACATCTGGCAGGTGGCCTATCGCGGCGGCTTCTATCGCGGCGGGCCGGTCTTGATGTCGGCGCTGTCGGGTCTGGATCAGGCGCTGTGGGACCTCAAGGGCCGGCGTCTGGGCGTGCCCGTGTGGCAGCTGCTGGGCGGCCGGGTCCGCGACCGGGTTCCGGTCTATGCCTGGATCGGCGGCGACCGTCCGCACGAAGTGGTCGAGGCCGCCAAGGCGCGCATGGACCAGGGCTTCAAGGCCGTGAAGATGAACGCCACCAGCGAGACTCACTGGCTGGATGGGACACGAGTATTCGACGAGGCCCTGGAGCGGGTCGCGGCGGTCAAGGCCCTGGGCCTGGACGTGGCGGTCGACTTCCATGGTCGCCTTCACAAGCCGATGGCCAAGCAACTGGCCGTCGCTCTCCAGCAGCTGGAGCCGCTGTTCATCGAGGAGCCGCTGCTGTCGGAGAACATCGAGGCCATCGTTCAGCTGGCGCGACTGACCACCGTGCCGATCGCCCTGGGCGAGCGTCTCTACAGCCGCTGGGACTTCAAGCCGTTCTTCGAGGCGGCCGCCATCGACGTGATCCAGCCCGATCTCAGTCATGCGGGCGGCATATCGGAATGTCGCCGCATCGCCGCCATGGCCGAGGCCTACGACGTCGCCGTGGCCCCCCACTGTCCGCTGGGCCCCCTGGCTCTGGGCGCCTGCATGCAACTGGCCCTGACCACGCCTAACTTCGTGATCCAGGAAATGTCGCTGGGCATCCACTACAACGTCGGCCATGACCTCTTGAGCTATATGCGCAACCCGGAAGTCTTCGACGTGCGAGACGGTATGGTCGATACGCTGCAGGGGCCTGGGCTGGGCGTTGAAATCGACGAGGACATGGTCCGAGCCGCCGCCAAGGACGCGCCGACCTGGCGCAACCCGATCTGGCGCGGTGGGGATGGAAGCGTGCGCGAATGGTGATTGGCCGGCGCGGCCTGCTTCTGGGTGCGGGCGCGCTGGCGCTGCCGGCCCTGGGCGGCTGTCGCCAGCGCGAGGGCAAGGTGCGCATCGGCTTCATCGTCAAGCAGCCCGAGGAGCAGTGGTTCCAGAACGAATGGCGCTACGCCGAACAGGCGGCTCATGATCGGGGTTTCACCCTGATCCGCATCGGCGCGGCCGACGGCGACCGGGTGCTGACCGCCATCGACAACCTAGCGGCCAAGGATGCCAAGGGTTTTGTGATCTGCGCGCCGGACCCGCGCCTGGGCACGGCCATCTTCCAGCGCGCCAAGGTCAACGACCTGAAGGTGATGTCGGTGGACGATCGCTTGATCGGGCCGACCGGCAAACCCATCGAGACGATTCCCCACGTCGGCATTTCGGCCCGGGCCATCGGCGCCCTGGCGGGATCCTCGGCGCTCGAGGAGGCGCGGCGGCGCGGCTGGCCGATCGACGGCGTCGGCGTGCTTCGCCTGGCCTATGACAGCCTGGAGACGGCGCGTGAACGCACGGCCGGGGCGCGCGAGGCGCTGATCGCCGCCGGCCTGCCGGCGGCCCATATCGTCGACGCGCCGCAACGGACCACCGACACCGAAGGCGGCTTCACGGCCGCCTCGCCGGTGCTGACCCGCCATCCGGACCTGCGCCGTTGGATCATCGTCGGCCTGAACGACGAGACGGTGCTGGGCGGGGTGCGGGCGGCCGAAGGGCTGGGCCTGGGCGCCGACAGCGTGATCGGCGTCGGCATCGGCGGATCGGGCACGGCCGACGCGGAATTTCGCAAGACGAAGGCCACCGGCTTCTTCGGTTCGGTCCTGCTCAGCCCGCGTCGCCATGGCTACGACACCGCCTCGGCCATGTTCGACTGGATCACCAAGGGCGTGCGGCCCGCGCCCGTGACCCTGACCAGCGGGGTGATGATGACCCGAAGCAATTTCCGCCAGCTGCTGGCGGCCGAGGCGGCGTGATGGATCAGGCGTTGCTGTCCTATGCCGGCGTCGGCAAGACCTTTCCGGGCGTGATCGCCCTGGCGGACGTCAGCTTCTCGGTCCGGCCCGGCGAGATCCGCGCGCTGATGGGCGAGAACGGGGCCGGCAAGTCGACCTTGCTGAAGATCTTGGCCGGCGAATACCGCCCCGACAGCGGCGCGGTGATCATCGATGGCCAAGCGCGAACCTTCGCCTCGCCCCGCGACAGCGCCGCCGCCGGCGTGGCCATCATTCACCAGGAACTGCACCTGGTTCCCGACCTCAGCGTCGCCGAGAACCTGCTGCTCGGGGACTTCCCCCGTCGCGGCGGCTTTCTCGACCACAAGGCCCTAAGGGCGCGCGCCGTCGAGATCCTGGCCCGGCTGGGCGAGGACATCGATCCCAACAGCCCCGTGCGCGCCCTGTCGATCGGCAAGCGCCAGATGATCGAGATCGGCAAGGCGCTGCTGCGCGACGCCCGGATCATCGCCTTCGACGAGCCGACCAGTTCGCTCAGCGCCCGCGAGACCCAGACCCTGATGCGGATCATCCGCGACCTACGCGCCGAGGGGAGGGCGATCCTCTATGTCAGCCATCGCATGGAAGAGGTCTTCGCGCTCTGCGACAGCCTCACCGTCCTGCGCGACGGCCGGCATGTGGTCGACTACCCGGCGATGGATGGCGTGGACCAGGCCCGCCTGATCACCGCCATGGCCGGACGGACCATCGCCGACATCTACGACTATCGCGCCCGCCCGCTCGGCGACGAGGTGCTGGCCGCCGAGGGCTTGCTGGGTCCGGGTCTGAGCCGACCGCTCGATGTCTCGGTTCGGCGCGGCGAGATCCTCGGCTTCTTCGGCCTGATCGGCGCCGGACGGTCCGAACTGTTCAAGCTGCTCTACGGCGCGACGGCGCCGACCGCGGGCCATCTGCGGCTGCGGGGCGGCCCGGTGGTGTTCGACACGCCGCGCCAGGCGATCGCCGCGGGCCTGGCGCTTTGTCCCGAGGATCGCAAGGGGGAGGGGATCTTTCCCCTGGCGGCGGTGCGCGAGAACATCGTGGTCGCGCCGCGAAATCTCGACGGCCATCCATTCCTCGACATGGCCGCCGAGGCGCGGCGGGCCGACGAGCTCATCGCCCTGATGCGGGTCAAGACGCCCACGGCCGCCACGGCCATCGGCACGCTGTCGGGCGGCAATCAGCAAAAGGCGGTGATCGCCCGCTGGCTGGCCGCCGACTCCGACATCCTGCTGATGGATGAGCCCACTCGCGGCATCGACGTGGGCGCCCGCAGCGAGATCTACGACCACATCTACCGCCTGGCCGAGGCCGGCAAGACCATCCTGTTCGCCTCCAGCGACATGCCCGAGGTGATGGGCGTCGCCGATCGCATCGTGGTGATGCGCGAGGGAGCGATCGCCGGCATCGTCGGCCGCGACGAGGTCACCCCCGACCTGCTGCTTCGCCTGGCCCTTCCAGACGCCGCCCAAGACGCCGCCGGCGCCGACTGACCGCCCGAAAGTTCCCAGATGTCCCAGCCTAGACCTTCGATCCTCAGCCGCTTCAGCGCCGCCGGTCCCCTGGCGATGCTGGCGGTCCTCTTCGGGCTGTTGTCGATCTTCGTGCCCGACTTCCTGGGCGTGCGGAACATGCGGGGCCTGATCCTGTCGGTGACCCTGGTGGCCACCATCGCGCCGACCATGATGCTGGTGCTGGCCCTGCGCGAGGTCGACCTGTCGGTCGGCTCGACCACGGCCCTGGCCGGGGTGCTGTGCGCGGTGGTGATGTCGAGCACCGGCAGCGTCGCGGCGGGAGTCCTGGCCGGCTTGGCCGCCGGCGCCGTGGTCGGCCTGGTCAACGGGTTCGTCGTCTCCCGCTTCCAAGTCAATTCGCTGATTGTCACCCTGGCCACTATGGAGATCGTCCGCGGCCTGGCCTTCCTGGCGTCGGGCGGGGAGGCGGTGTCGATCCCGGTCGAGCGCTTCTACGCCCTGGGTTCGGGATCGTTCCTGGGCGTGAACTACCCGATCTGGGTGGCGATCATCGGGTTCGTGGTCTTCGCCGTGGTGCTGAACCGCACGGTGTTTGGCCGCAACGTGCTGGCGATCGGCGGCAACGCCGAGGCCGCGCGCCTGGCCGGCGTGCCGGTCAACCGCATCCGCATCGCGGTCTTCGTCCTGCAGGGCCTGGCCGCGGGCCTGGCCGGCATCGTCCTGGCCGCGCGGATCACCAGCGGCCAGCCCAACACCAGCCAGGGCCTGGAACTGGCCGTCATTTCGGCCTGCGTCCTGGGCGGCGTCTCGTTGTCGGGCGGCGTGGCGACCGTCACCGGCGTGGTGGTCGGCGTGCTGATCATGGGCGCGGCCCAGAACGCCCTGAACCTGCTGGACGTGCCGACCTTCTACCAGTTCGTGGTGCGCGGCGGCATCCTGCTGGCGGCGGTGCTCTTTGACCGCCTGCGCCAGTCGCCCGGCTTCCTGCGCCGCAGGGCGCCGATGTCGGTCACGGGAGCCAAGGCATGAGCGGACGCTTCCAGGATCGCGGCGTCGTCGTCACCGGCGCCCTGGGCGGGATCGGCCTGGCCATCGCCCGCCGCTTCGCCGCCGAGGGCGCGCGCCTGACCCTGGTCGATCTCAGGACTGACGAGGGCGAGGTTGTCGAGGCGCTGAAGGCGCTCGGCGCGACCCGGGTGCTGTCGGTGGCCTGCGACATCGCCGACGAGGCGGCCGTGGACCGGGCGGTCGAGGCGGCGATCGCCGCGCACGACAGGCTGGACGTGGTGGTCAATGTCGCCGGCCAGATGATCTACAAGCCGATCGCCGAGCTGACCGGCGGCGATTGGCGACGCCTGCTGGACGTCAACCTGCTGGGCGCGGCCTTCTTCACCGGCCATGCGCTGCGCCGCATGTCGCCGGGCGGCGCCGTCGTCAACATCGCTTCGATCCACGCCCGCCAGACCAGCGCCGACGTCGCGCCCTACGCCGCCGCCAAGGCCGCCCTGCTGAGCCTGACCCGCAGCGCCGCGATCGAGGGGCGGCCCCTTGGGGTTCGGGTCAACGCCCTGCTGCCGGGCGCGATCGACACACCGATGCTGTGGGCCAGCCCGAACATCGCCTCGGGCGTGGAAGTCCTGGAGCCTGGCGAGGTGGGCCAGCCGGACGACGTCGCCGGCCCGGCCCTGTTCCTGGCCTCCGACGACGCCCGCTTCGTCACCGGCGTGGCCTTCGAGGTCGATGGCGGACGCCTGGCCAAGCTGTGACCTCGGCCGGGGTCGAGATCCGGCCCTGGGGCCGGCTGGAGACCGGCCAGGTCGTCCGCATGGCCATCCTGCGCAACACGCGTGGTTTCGAGGCGCGGGTCGGCGACTATGGCGCCACGATCGTCGGGATCCGCGCGCCGGACCGCGACGGGCGGCTGGGCGAGGTGGTGCTCGGCTTCGCCGACTTCGCCGATTACGTCTCGACCGCCTATCGCGCGGCGCGACCGTGTTTCGGAGCGACCATCGGGCGCTACGCCAATCGCATCAAGGGCGCCCGCTTCACGCTCGACGGCCAGGAACACGCGCTGACGCCCAACGAGGGCGACAACCAGCTTCATGGCGGTCCGCGCGGCTTCGACCAGAGGCTGTGGACGATGGAGACCTTGCCGGGCCAGAACGGCGTGCGGTTCTCGCTGATCAGCCCGGACGGTGACCAGGGCTTTCCTGGAACCCTTCGGGTCAGCGTCGAGATGGCGGTGGCCGACGACCAGGACAGCCTGATCCTGCGCTATCGGGCGACGACGGATCGTCCGACCCACGTGAACCTGACGGCCCATCCCTATTTCAATCTCGACCGCGAGGCCGACACCATTCGCGACCATCGCCTGCAGGTGTTCGCCGATCGCTTCACCCCGGCCGACGGGCAGTCCATCCCGACAGGCGAGATCGCCGACCTGGCCGACCGTCCGCTCGACCTACGAACGCCGGCGGCGCTGGGCGATGTCGTCGATCACCCCGACTTGTCGCAGTCGCGCGGCCTCAACCACAATTACGTTCTGACCAAGGCCCGGCCGGGCGCCCTGGAGCGCGCGGCGCGGCTGCTTGAGCCGCGGACCGGCCGATGTCTGGAGGTCTGGACGACGGAGCCGGGCCTGCAGGTCTACAGCGCCGGCTTCCTGCCCACGCTGGCGGGGCGTCGCGAAGAGCGCTTCGAGCGGGAGGCGGGCGTCTGCCTGGAGACCCAGCATTTTCCCGATAGCCCCAACCAGGACCGATTTCCGTCGACGAGATTGAACCCGGGCGAGGTGTTCACCTCGGAGACCCAACTGCGGTTCACGGTCGAGACACGGACATAGATCAAGACCGACAGATCGTCGGCTGGGGCCTATGTCGGCCCTGGGAAGGGCCGTTGACCGACGCCTCGAACCCCGCGACCGCCTTTTGGCTCCACCGTTTCGCGCAGAAGCTTGGATACGTCGCGAGCATGCGCCAACCCATGGATCTCGGCGGCCAGGACTTCCGCTCGCCGATGGCCGATGACCGGGGCGGCCAAGTTCAGAAACTTGGCGTGCAGCCGCGGGCGTTGCGCCGCCAAGTCGCCCGACGGGAGGCTGATGTCGTGGCGCTGGACAAGCGTCTCGCCGTCGAGCGTCGTGACGGTCACCTCGGTAACGTCCTCGGGCCAGTCGGGCGGGGCCAGTTCGACCGTGACGAGGGCGCGCGAGGCCTCAAGGTCGAGGCGCTCCACGATCGAGTCGGCATAGGTGACGCTGTCGGACGTGTCCGCGCCGTGCAGGGCAAGGGCGGCGTTGAAGCGCAGGCTGAACTTGGCTTCCAGCCCGGTCCGCGGCGCGGCGATGTTGCACATGGCGTCCGCGCCAGCGTCGACCTTCAGGCGGATCGCGCGGACCTGCTGGGGGCGCAAGCCCTGGCGCCGCAGCGAACCGATCGCCTCCAGCGTTCCGTGCGTGCCGAAACAGGCCGCGTGATACTTGAAGAGGTTGCGATCCAGTTCATAGCCGTTCCACGACGCGCCCTCGGCCGGCAAGCCGTCGGTCTGAGTGGCCGCGAAGCCGCGCGGATGCTCCAGCATATCGGGCCGCGCCGTCATCCCGTCCCGCGCCCACAGCGCTGAGGTCAGGCCGGCCTCGGCCGCCCGACCTGCGTGCAGCGATTTGGCCATCGTGCCGAACTGCGCCTTGAGACCGGCCGCTTGTGAGGCGGCCAAGCCGTAGGCGCGGGCCGTCTGCTCTTCGTCGAGACCGAGCAAATGAGCACAGGCCGCCGCGGCGCCGAAGGCGCCGATCGTGCCGGTGGCGTGGAAGCCGCGCGCGTAGTGGCTGGCGCTGAGGGCGGTTCCGATCAGACCGGCGGCCTCGTAACCGGCGACGAAGGCTTCGATCAGGGCGCGGCCCGACGTCCGATGACCCTCGGCCAAGGCGAGCAGGCCGGGTAGGATAACGGTGGTCGGATGCACCCGCATGGCCAGGTTGACGTCGTCATAGTCGAGCGCATGACCCGCGGCGCCATTGATCAGGGCGGCCTGGCGCGGACTGAAGGCCCGGCCCTGGCCCACGACCGTGGCGGCGGATCTGGCGCCCTCGGCCAAGGCCGCGTCGCGCAGCATGATCGACAGCGGCTCGCGCGACCCGGCCAGGGCCAGGCCGAACCAGTCGAGAATGCACAGCGTGGCCATCTCCAGCGTCGCGGGCGGGATATCGGCGGCGGACGCGCGGCTGGCGGCGATGACGCGGGCGGTGAAACCGGCCGTCCGGTTCACGAGGCGGCGCCCCCGGCGAGCCTGTCCGCGGCCAGGGCTAGCGTGTCGAATTCGCCGGGCCAGGTCGCGCGCCACGCCGCCCGCCGCTCCTCGTCGGCCCAGCAGCCGTCGATCCCGTTGAGCATCATGGCCTTCAGCGCGTCGATGTCGAAACCCAGGTGGCTGTACATCAGCTCCCAGGCCCCGGCCGGGCTGACATTGTGCAGGGTGGGGTCGTCGGTATTGGGGTGCAGTTTCAGACCCAGCGCCGACATCGCCCGGATCGGATGATCGATCGCCCAGCGCTCCGGTTCGAGGGTGCGCAGGTAGTAGGAATTGGTGGGCACGATCGTGAAGACGATCCCGCGCTCGGCGTAGCGCCGGGCCAGGTCGGGGTTGTCGACGAGGGTGTAGCCGTGGTCGACGCGATCGACCTTCAGCCGCTCGACCGCCGTCTCGACATTGGTCCAGGGCATGCCGAATTCGCCCGCGTGGGCGGTGGCCTTCAGGCCATGGCGGCGGGCCAGGGCGTAGGCCTCCAGAAACAGCTCGGGCGGGCGGTCGTTCTCGCGATAGTCGATGCCGACACCCGCCACGGCCGGATCGCGATGCGCCAGCATCATCTCGACCATCGCGACGGCGCTGGAAGGCTCGGCCTCGCGATCGATGCTGGGGATCAGCAGGGCGCTGATCCCGAAGTCGGCGCGCGCCTCGCGAATGCCCGCCAGGATGCCGGCTTGGACCTCGCCATAGGCCAGGCCCGTGTCGCGGATCGTGGCGGTTGGATTCCAGAAGAACTCGGCGTGGCGAACGGACTCGGCCGCCGCGTCCTCCAGATATTCGTGGGTGATCCGACGGAAGTCGTCAGGCTCCAACAGCAGGTGCCGCTCCAGCGCCCGCAGCACGCGCAGCACGCCGACGGGCTTGGCGCCGCGCGCGTAGAAGGCGGCGATCTCGGCGTCGGTGATCGGCGCGCCATGCTTGCGGGCCAGGGCCGTAAAGGTGTCGCGACGCACGGCGCCGAGCAGGTGACAGTGCAGCTCGATCTTCGGCAGAGCGCGGAAGAACTGGCGCCGCGCCGCGTCGACCGGACGTCCGAGCGGGGACGCGGGGACGTTGCCGATGCTCTGGATAGGGTCGGTGATCATGATGCCTTGGAACGGAACTCAGTGCGTGGCGGCGGTGTAGAAGTAGTAGCCAAGCGGGATGGACAGGATCAGCAGGCCGATGGGGATCTCGCGCGCCTTGCCGGCCAGGATCTGGACGATGACGTGGACCAGCAGGCCACCGGCGATGCCGGTGCCGAAGCTGTTGGAGATCAAGGTCAGCAGCACCATGGCCATGGCGGGCAGGACGTCGGTGATCGCCTCGCTACGCAGGTGACGGATCGTGCCCAGCATCGAGATGCCGATCAGGATCAAGGCCGGCGCGGTGGCCTGCTTGGGGATGGCCATGGCCAGGGGCAGCAGACACAGCGTGCCGAGGAACAAGATCGCGGCGGTGATCGGGGTCAGGCCCGTGCGGCCGCCGGCCTCGACGCCCGCGGCGGACTCCACCAGGGCGGTGCCGGCCGGGATGCCGATCAGCGGCCCCAGGGCGGCGGCCAGGGAATCGACCAGGAACGGCTTCTCGATGCCGGGCAGATTGCCTTCGGCGTCGGTCAGCCCGGCCTTGGCGCCGATGGCCAGGGTGGTGCCCAGGGTCGAGAAGAACTCGCCGGCGAAGAAGGCGAAGACATAGGGCAGGGCGGCCAGGCTGAGCGCGCCCAGGAAGTCGACCTTGAAGGCGACCGGCGTCAGGGCATGGGGCAGGGACAGGCCGCTGTGGGGCAGGTGGGTCAGGCCCAACGGTATGCCGGCCAGGGCGGCGACGGCGATGCCGGCCAGCACCGCGCCGGGGATCTTGCGCGCTTGCATCGCCACGGCGACCGCCAAGCCGATCAGGGCGACGACCGGTCCGGGTTGGGAGAAGTCGCCCAGGGTCAGGGCGTTGGACTTGACGTTCAGCGCCACCATGCCGGCGTC
>JAQGIN010000056.1 GCA_028291125.1 Caulobacter sp. | reverse complement strand
TGATGGCGACGATGAAGCCCGACCTGATCCAGGTGCACGGCCGCGAGACCCCGGCGCGGGTCCGCCAGATCGCCGCCCGGGCCGGGGTGGGCGTCATCAAGGCCTTTTCGGTGTCCAGCGCCGCCGACATCGACGCCGCCGCGCCGTTCGACGAGGTCGCCGAACACCTGATGTTCGACGCCAAGCCGTCCGAGGGCGCGGCCCTGCCCGGCGGCACCGGGGCCCGCTTCGACTGGGCGCTGCTCAAGGACCGGCGGTTCTCGCGCCCGCACTTCCTGGCCGGGGGGCTGGATCCGTGGAACGTCGCGCAGGCCGTGCGGGCGTCCGGCGCGCCGATGGTCGACGTTTCCTCTGGCGTGGAACGCGGTCCCGGCTTAAAGGACCCGGCTCTGATTTCAGCCTTCCTGGACGCGGTCAAACGCGTCTGACGTTCCGATCATCGAGCGAAAAGCCCTGAAAGCGTCCGTGACCCTCTCCGCCAAACCGAACGACTGGACCGCCTATCCCGACGCCAACGGCCGCTTCGGCGAATATGGCGGGCGCTACGTCGCCGAGACCCTGATGCCCTTGGTGCTGGAGCTCGGTCGGGCCTATGAGCAAGCCAAGAACGACCCGGCCTTCCAGGCCGAGCTGCGCGGCTACCTGACCCACTATGTCGGCCGGCCCAGCCCGCTCTATTACGCCGAACGCCTAACGAAGCACCTCGGCGGCGCGAAGATCTATTTCAAGCGCGAGGAGCTGAACCACACCGGCGCGCATAAGATCAACAACTGCATGGGCCAGATCCTGCTGGCCAAGCGGATGGGCAAGACCCGGATCATCGCCGAGACCGGGGCCGGCCAGCACGGCGTCGCCTCGGCGACGGTCACCGCCCGCTTCGGCCTGCCCTGCGTGGTCTATATGGGCGCCGTCGACGTGGCGCGGCAGAAGCCCAACGTCTTCCGCATGAACCTGTTGGGGGCCGAGGTGCGCCCGGTGACCTCCGGCGCGGCCACCCTCAAGGACGCCATGAACGAGGCGATGCGCGACTGGGTGACCAATGTGGCCGACACCTACTACATGATCGGCACCGCGGCCGGCCCGCATCCCTATCCGGCCATGGTCCGCGACTTCCAGGCGGTGATCGGCGTCGAGACCCGCCAGCAGATGCTGGAGATGGAAGGGCGCCTGCCCGACGCCGTGGTGGCGTGCGTGGGGGGCGGCAGCAACGCCATCGGCATGTTCCACCCGTTCCTGGCCGACGAGGGCGTCAAGATCTTCGGCGTCGAGGCCTCGGGCCACGGTCTGAACACCGACAAGCACGCGGCCTCGCTGACCGGTGGCCGCCCAGGCGTGCTGCACGGCAACCGCACCTATCTGCTGCAGGACGATGACGGCCAGATCCTCGACGCCCACTCGATCTCGGCCGGGCTCGACTATCCCGGCATCGGCCCCGAGCATTCGTTCCTGCACGACATCGGCCGCGCCCAGTACCTGACCTGCACCGACGACGAGGCCCTGGAGGCCTTCAAGCTGTGCGCCGAGCTGGAGGGCATCATCCCCGCCCTCGAAAGCGCCCACGCCCTGGCCAAGCTGCCGGAAGTGGCCCGCGAGGTCGGCAAGGACGGGATCATCGCCCTGTGCCTGTCGGGGCGCGGCGACAAGGACATCTTCACCGTGGCCGACGCCCTCGGGCGGACGATCTAGGGCGAGCGCGCATTTGACCAAGGACCGTATCGACCGCCGTTTCGCGGCGCTCAAGGCCGAGGGCCGGGCCGCCTTCGTGGCCTATGTGATGGCCGGCGACCCCGACGCGGCGACCGCGTTGGCGATCGTCCGCGGCCTGCCCGCGGCCGGCGCCGACCTGATCGAGCTGGGCTTCCCGTTCTCCGACCCGATGGCCGAGGGCCCGACCATCCAGCGCGCCAGCCAGCGCGCCCTGGCCGGCAAGACAACGCTGAACGACACCCTGGCCATCGTCCGCGCCTTCCGCGAGGGCGACCAGGATACCCCGATCATCCTGATGGGCTATCTCAATCCGCTGCTCAACCGCGGCTATGAGACCTTCGCCGGCCAGGCCGCCGACGCCGGGGTCGACGGCCTGATCGTCGTCGACTGCCCGCCCGAGGAGGCCGATCCGCTGGCCGACGCGCTGGAGACCGCCGGCGTCGCCCTGATCCGCCTGGCCGCCCCCACCACCGACGACGCCCGCCTGCCCGCCGTGGTCCGCCGCACCTCCGGCTTCGTCTATTACGTCTCGGTGGCCGGGGTGACCGGGGTGAAGTCGGCCGCCGTCGGCGACGTCGCCCCCGCCGTGGCCCGCCTGCGCGCCGCCTCCGGCCTGCCGGTGGCCGTCGGCTTCGGCATCCGCACCCCCGACCAGGCCGCGGCCGTGGCCCGGGTGGCCGACGCCGCCGTGGTCGGTTCGGCCCTGGTCGACGAGATCGAGGCGGCGATCAAATCGAACGAAAACGTGACTTCGAAAGTTCTTTCAAAGGCGACCGAGCTGGCTAAGGCTGTGCGCTCGGCGCGACTCGGCACGGCGTGAGGCTTGAAGGCTATGTCCATGGCTGAACCCCAAGGCCCGAAGAAGGGCGACAAGACCACCAAGGCGCAGCCCGAGGGCCGCACGCGCGGCAGCTGGCTGGCCCGCATCGCCCCCGGCGTGCGCGGCGCCTTCACCAAGCGCGAGACCCCGGAGAACCTCTGGGTCAAATGCCCCGACACCGGCGAGATGATCTTCCGCTCCGACCTGGAGGCGGCCCTGTGGGTCACCCCGGCCGGCCGGCACATGCGCATCGGCCCCGAGCTGCGCTTCCGCTTCACCTTCGACGACGAGGCCTATGAGGTCCTGCCGACCCCGGCCGTGGTCGAGGACCCGCTGCACTTCTCCGACGGCAAGCCCTACAAGGAGCGCCTGGCGGCGGCCCGCAAGGCCACCGGGGCCCAGGACGCCATGTCCATCGCCTACGGCTCGATCGGCGGCCAGAAGGCCGTGGCCCTGGTCCAGGACTTCGCCTTCATGGGCGGCTCGCTGGGCATGGCCGCCGGCGAGGGCTTCATCGCCGCCGCCGAGGCCGCGGTCGAACGCCAGGTTCCGCTGGTCGCGTTCACCGCCGCCGGCGGCGCGCGCATGCAGGAAGGCGCCCTGTCGCTGATGCAGATGGCCCGCACCACCCTAGCCATCCAGCTGTTGAAACAGGCCGGCCTGCCCTATGTGGTGGTGCTGACCGACCCGACCACCGGTGGCGTCACCGCCTCCTACGCCATGCTCGGCGACGTCCATCTGGCCGAGCCGGGGGCCCTGATCGGCTTCGCCGGCCCGCGGGTCATCGAGCAGACCATCCGCGAGACCCTGCCGCCGGGCTTCCAGCGCTCGGAATATCTGGTCGAAAAGGGCATGGTCGACCGGGTCACGCCACGCAAGGAGCTGCCGATCGTGCTGGGCGCCATCCTCGGCACCCTGATGATGGGCCGGGCGCTGAAGGCGGCCT
>JAQGIN010000010.1 GCA_028291125.1 Caulobacter sp. | reverse complement strand
GGATCGATGTTGTGGCCGCCGCGAATGATGACGTCCTTGGCCCGTCCCGTGACGAACACCGCGCCGTCCTGGTCGAGGCGGCCAAGGTCGCCGGTCACCAGCCAGCCGTCCGGCGTGCGCGCCGCGGCGTTGTGGACGGGGTTGAGATAGCCCAGCGTCACCCCGGGGCCGCGCACCTGCAACATGCCCGTCTCGTTGGGGCCGCACAGCCGCGATAGGCCGCCAGGCCCGTCCAGGGCGGCGACCCGCACCTCGGTATAGGGCGCGCGCACGCCGGAGCTGCCTTCCTTGGCCTCGCCGTCGCGCAGTTCGAAGGCGACGGTGGCGGTGTTCTCGGTCAGACCATAGGAGTTGAGGATCCTCACGCCCGAGACCTGCTCGAAGGCGCGGCGAACCGAGTTGGGCAAGGCGGTCGAGCCGGTCATGAAGTTGCGATGCAGCGACGACAGGTCTTCACCCTGGGGCGGCGACTTGGCCAGGAGCGCGAACATGGTCGGCACGCCCGACAGGCGCGTCACCGCGAACCGATCGACGAACTTCCAGTAGTTGGCCATGTAGCGCTTGTCGCGCGCGCCCATGATGCTGGGGATGACCAGACTGGCGCCGCTGGCCAACATCGGCAGACAGCGACCGGCCAGGCCGCCGACATGGAACACCGGCGTGTCCTGCAGCACCACTTCGCCGCGCTGGATCTGCATGGCCAGCTGGGTGGTCCAGTGGCGGTAGGCGATGTTGCGGTGCGAGAGCTTGACGATCTTGGGCAGGCCGGTCGTGCCGCCGGAATGCAGATAGGCGGCGACATCGTCGGCCCGGGCCGGCGGCGTCCCATCGGGCGCGGCGTCGGCTTTCGTCAGGGCGGCGAGCTGCAGGTCGAGATCATGCGCGGGGAGAACCTGCCCGCCCGGGCCGGCGACGGACCAGATGCGCACGCCGGCGGGCAGCCTGTCTTGGATGGCGGTGAGGGAGTCCCAGATCTTGAAGCCGGGCGTCGGGCCAAGCGCGATCACGGCCTTGACGTTGGCCTGGGTCAGAAGGTCGAGCAGGTGCTCAGGCTCCAACATCCAGTTCAGCGGGAAGGGGATCGCCCGGCTCATCGCGCCAAGGATCGTCCAATAGATCGCCGGCATGGTCGGCAGCAGGATCGCCACGACGTCGCCGCGACCGATGGCGTGGCGGCGCAGCAGCGCGGCGGTGCGCCCGATCTTGTCGCGCAGGGTCGAGAAGGTGATCTCCTCCACGGCGGCGTCGATCTCGCCGTCGGCGATGAACGAGATGGCGATCTTGGCCGGATCATGGGCTTCAAGCGCCAGGGCGACGCGCTGGTGGAAGTCGACGACCGTGAGCCGCGCCTCCAGTGGCAGGCGCTCGATCGCCTCGATGTCGGCCAGGGTCGCCAAGGGCCGGCCCAGCAGCGCTGCGTCGGCCGTCTGCAATATGACGTCGATAGGTTCTTCAGATCCGGCGCGCGACAGCGTCATGCCTCATCTCCTGTTCCAAGGCCGCGATCGCGGTGGGCTGCGGCGTCGATCACGGTCTGGCGGGCGAGGGGGCCGCGGCCGGGGCGGCAGCGCCCAGCGTCCGGCCTTCGAGCGCGCCGGCGTCACGCAGGATGTAGAGCCCGCCCGAACCGACCATGTAGACATAGCCCCGGGCGTCGGTGAGCGTGTCCTGAGCGATATAGGCCTTGCTCAGGCCGGTCATCGAGAACTGCGGCTGGGGCGAGTCGGCCGGAATGAAATAGCCGACGATGCTGGGCAGTCGGGGATCTTGGATGTCGTAGACCCACAGTCCGGCGTTGAAATAGGCGACGTGGATCAAGTCGCCTGGCTTGGCGACGTCTGGATTATGGATTTCGGTGGAGATGTTGTGGGGGCCAAAACGGCCCGGACGATCGCAGAAGGTCTTGACGCCAAGGGCGGCGGGGGGGCGAGGCGTCGGGAAGATCGAAATCAAGATGGGGTGGGCGGGATCTTTGTTGTCGACCATGCCCTGGACCGTCAGGGCTTCGTCGCAGTTGGCCGCTCGCGCTTCGCCCGAGACATAGAGCAGCTTGCGATCCCAGTAGGGCACGACCGTGTGCACCGACTGCGAGCCGACATTGGCGAACGGCGGGACCAGGGTCAGTCTGCCGATCAGCTTGGGATGAGCGATGTCGCTGATGTCGAGGTTCACCACGTCGGGCGCGTAGGCGATCGTCAGCATGGCGCCGTCGGGACTGACCTGGGCGGGACCGTGCAGGCCCGCCAACAACTGACCCTCGGTTCGGGCCTCGCCTTCCTTCTGGCCATACTGGTGCCAGGTCGCCACTTCCCTTGGCTGGCTGGGGTCGCTGACGTCCAGGATCACCAGCACGCGGCCGACGAAGCCGGGCCGGCTGGCGGCCGCATAGGCGTATTTTCCGCCGGGATAGCTGTTGCGGTGCGTGCCGAAGGCCTGGGTCGCCCACTGGCCGACCTGACGCGGATTGGCCGGGTCGCTGATATCCCAGAACAGGACGCCTTCGTCCAAGGGCGTCTTGGGCGTGGTTTTCGCCGCCGCGCCCCGGGCCAACTGCGGCGTCATATGACGCGACATGTTGGTGATCAACAGGTCGCCATGCAGGCTCACCTGAGCGATCTCGGTGTTGGGCGGCCCCTCGATCGTCTTGAGCCGGCGCGGATTGGCCGGATCGGTGACGTCGATCACGACGACGGCGCCAGGATGGCCGCCTGGGCCGATGTCCTCGTCGTACGCCGAATAGAGATACCAGCGGCCAGCCTTCTGTTTGACGGTCAGCTTGTAGGCGAAGCGGCCGCCTAGATCGAGATAGCCCACGGGGACCATGTTTTCGGCGAGCCAGCCCGTCGGAATCGGCTCGGCCCGGACGGCCAGCCCGCCACCCAGACCCGCCGCCAAGACGGCCGCCAGCGTCAGGGCCCCCAGAGATTTGCGCATTCTATCCTCCCTCGGCCTGGACGCGCCGCAGCGTCGCCTGGGCGCGTCCATGGGGCCCATCGACCCTTGGCTCTTGTGATTGACGTGTTGAAACGCTAGGCGCACTGTAGTGACCAGTCAACTGGTAACCAAAGATTGACACCACCTGGGGGAGAAGACCGATGACATCCGCAGACATCGCGCCGAGCCGGCGTTTTGCGCAGCTCCAGCCTTGCGCCTGCGCCGGGCGCCGCGGCTTCCTGAAGGGGTTGTCGGCCACGACCTTAGGCCTGGCGGCCAGCGCGGCCAGCGCGGCCGCCCCAGCCTCGCCTTGGCGGATCGATGTCCACCACCATTTCCTGCCGCCGTTGTTCGCCCGCACGGCGGCCGAGCGAGGTCTGCTCAACCCCGCGCTCAAGTCCTTGAGCGTTGGGCGATCTTTGGAGGAGATGGACCGCAACGGCGTGGCCAGCGCGGTTTTGTCGATCCCCTCGCCCGGCGCCGGGTTTGGCGATGTGGCGCTGTCACGCGCCGTCGCGCGGGACGCCAACGACCATGCGGCGCGTCTGGCGGCCGACCATGCCGGCCGTTTTGGGATGTTCGCCACCCTGACCTTGCCGGATGTCGATGGGTCCCTGGCGGAAGCGGCCTACGCGCTCGACGTGCTGAAGGCCGACGGTGTCCAGATGTGGACCAGCTATGGCGACTTCTGGCTCGGCGACCCGCGGCTCACCCCTCTGCTGGAGGAGCTCAATCGGCGCAAGGCGGTGGTCTACACCCATCCCACGGCAGCCAATTGCTGCGCGCGTCTGGTGCCCGAGGCGCCGATCACCATGATCGAATATGGCACGGACACCACGCGAACGATCGCAAGCCTGGTTTTATCGGGCGCCACCAGCCGGTATCCCGACATTCGATGGATATTCTCTCACGCCGGCGGGACCATGCCGTTCCTGCTCGAGCGCTTTGTCCTCCAAGGCGAGCTGCAATCGAAGACCCCCGCGGGGGCGGCGAGGATTCCCAACGGCGTGCTCTACGAGCTCAAGCGGCTCTATTTCGACACCGCGCAATCGGCCAACGCCAACGCCCTGGGCCCGCTGACCAAGATCGTGCCCAACACCCACATCCTCCTTGGCAGCGACTATCCCTACCGGCAGGTGGCCGACAACGTGAAGGGTCTGGCTGGCTGCGGCCTGTTTGATCGGGCGGCGCTGAGAGCCATCGAGCGAGGCAACGCCGCAAGCCTGCTTCCTCGGCTTGGCTGAGGCGCCCGGCAAGGCCAGCGTGTCGTGCTGGAACGCTCGGCGTCTAGCGGGCCTGGACGCGCTTGACCGCTCGCCGCATCACCGCGTCGGCCTCTTTCGTGCCGGCCGCCCGTCCGGCCGCCACCAGGCGCTTGGTGTGATTGTGGTAGTCGGTCGCCAAGATCGTCGCCCGGGCGACGTCACGTCCCCGAAGCGCCTCCGCCAACAGGCGCCGGTCGGGCCCCAGTTGCGCGGCCACGACCTTCCAGCGGTCGCCCAGGCCGACAAGTTCGTCCTGGACGAGTTCGATCAAGAGGTCGGACAGGAAATTGGAGATCGTGGAGATCAGGACGTTGTGAGAGGCTTGCGCCAACAGCCTGAGAAACGCCCGCAGGTTCTCAGCCAACTGTTCGTTCGTTTCGGCCTTGTCGAGGACGTTCAAGACCTCGACGAGGGCGTTGAGCTCCTCGTCGGTGGCGTTCTGGAAGGCCAGGACGGCGGCCT
>JAQGIN010000003.1 GCA_028291125.1 Caulobacter sp. | reverse complement strand
GGGCCGGCCGGCCTCAGGGACGAGTCTGGCCGGTCCCGCGAACCACATATTTGAACGTTGTCAGCTGCTCGGCCCCAACCGGACCGCGGGCGTGAAGTCTGTCGGTGGCGATGCCGATCTCGGCCCCAAAGCCGAACTCGCCGCCATCGGCGAACTGGGTCGAGGCGTTGACCAGGACGATGGCGCTGTCGACCAGGGCGACGAAGCGCTCGGCGGCGGCGACGTCCTCGGTGACGATCGCGTCGGTGTGGCCCGAGCCATAGGCGGTGATGTGGGCGGCGGCGCCTTCGACCCCGTCGACCACGGCCACCGACAGGATGGCGGCGAGATATTCGGTGGTCCAGTCGGCCTCGTCGGCGGCGATCATGCCGGGGACCAGGGCGCGGGCGGCGGCGTCGCCGCGCAGCTCGCAGCCGGCGGCGGTCAGGGCCTGGGCGATCGGCGGCAGCAGGCGCTCGGCGGCGACGCGGTCGATCAGCAGGGTCTCGGCCGAGCCGCACACCGTCACCCGGCGCAGCTTGGCGTTGACGACGATGGCCGTGGCCTTGGCCAGGTCGGCGGCCGCGTGCACGAACACGTGGTTGAGCCCGTCGCGGTGGCCCAGCACCGGAGCGCGGGCCTCGGCCTGGACCCGGGCGACCAGGGTCTTGCCGCCGCGCGGGATGATCAGGTCGATATTGTGGTCCAGGCCGCCGAGGATCGCGCCGACGGCGGCCCGGTCGGGGGTCCGCACCGCCTGCACGCAGCTGGCCGGCAGGCCGGCGGCCTCCAGGCCCTTCACCACGGCGGCGTGGATGGCCAGGTTCGAGTCCAGGCATTCGGAGCCGCCGCGCAGGATCACGGCGTTGCCGGAGCGCACGCACAGGGCGGCGGCGTCGGCGGTGACGTTGGGCCGGCTCTCATAGATCATGGCGATGACGCCGATCGGGGTGCGCACCCGGGCGATGTCGAGGCCGTTGGGGCGGTCCCAGCGGGCGGTCTCGACGCCGAGCGGGTCGGGGATGTCGGCCACCGCCTCGACGCCGGCGGCGACGCCTTCCAGGCGGGCGGCGTCCAGCATCAGCCGTTCGAGCATCGGGGCGGTGAGGCCGGCGGCCCCGGCCCGGTCGAGGTCGCGGGCGTTGGCGGCGAGGATGGCGCCGGCGTCGGCGCGGATCGCCTCGGCCATGGCGCGAATGGCGGCGGTGCGCTGGTCGGCGTCGGCCAGGCGCAAGGCGCGCGCGCCGTCGCGGGCCGTCTGGCCCATCGCCGTCATCGTCGCCTGCAAGCTGACGCCCGCGTCGTCCATCGCCTTCGTCCGCTCCCGGATATGCTCAGAGTGAGCCTTACCTAGGCGCTTTGTCGGGCTGGTGGAATGGCGAAATGCTGCAAGGGCGCTCAAGGGGCCTGCGGAGCTGGCCGGTCGACACCCCAGACTCGGGCGTGTTCGGTTCACATTGAAGCCCGCCAACCCCCTTCCGTCTTCCCGGCGAAGGCCGGGACCCAGATTCAATCTGAGCATCTCGTGAGTTTCACCGGGCCCCGGCCTTCGCCGGGGAGACGGGAGAAAGGGATGATTCAAGAGTCAGGAAATCACGCTTCAAGGGCGAGGCGCGCGAGATCGCTTCACCCGTCGAGCGGGACTGCTAGGGTGCGGTCGCATCGCCGCACGGGGGAGAGACATGCGTCCGAACACGGTCTTGGCCGCCATCGTCATGGCCCTGGCCGCCGCGCTGGGCGCCCACGCCGCGCCGCCAGCCCCGGTCTCGGCCTACGAAGCCGTCGATCCGTTCATCGGCACCGGCGGCGACGGCCACACCTTCCCCGGGGCGGTGGCGCCGTTCGGCATGGTCCAACTCAGCCCCGACACCGACATCCTGCCGTTCAAGCAGAGCTACGCCCGCGCCGCCGGCTATCGCCGCGACGACCCGACCATCCTCGGCTTCTCGCACACCCACTTTTCCGGCTCGGGCCATTCGGACCTCGGCGACGTGCTGCTGACGCCGTTTTCCGGCCCAGTGAAGCTGGATCCCGGCCAGGCCGACCAGCCCGGCTCCGGCTACCGCTCGCGCTTCAGCCATGCCGACGAGGTCGCCCAGCCCGGCTACTACGCCGTCACCCTGTCGGACTCGCAGGTGCGGGCCGAGCTGACGGCCGGGACCCGCACCGGCCTGCACCGCTACGCCTTCGTGCCCGGCGCCCAGGCCCGGGTGCTGCTCGACCTACGCACCTCGATCTACGACTATCCGGGCAAGGTGTTGTGGTCGCGGATCCGCGTCGCGCCCGACGGCACGGTGACGGGGATGCGCGAGACCCGCGGCTGGGCCCCGGGCCGGCAGCTCTATTTCGCCCTGCGCTTCGACCGGCCGATGACCGGCCACGCCCTGCACAATCGCGAGGAGGCCATACCCTACAAGGGCTTCAAGGGCCCGGGGCGCGGGCCTGACGGCCTGGCCCAGGTCGAAGGCCGGGCGCTGGAGGCGGTGTTCGATTTCGGCGTGCTCGACCGGCCGCTGGTGGCCAAGGTGGCCCTGTCCTCGGTCAGCGAGGACAACGCCGTGCTCAACCTCGCCAGCGACGAGAAGGGCTTCGACTTCGACGGCGTCAGGGCGCGGACCA
>JAQGIN010000002.1 GCA_028291125.1 Caulobacter sp. | reverse complement strand
CCGCCTTGCGCAGCACGCTCTTGATGCGCACCGCCTGGTACAGCAGGTACGGCCCGGTCTTGCCCTCGAAGCTGGTGAAGCGGTCGAGGTCGAAGACATAGGAGGTGCCGCGGAAGTTCTGCAGGTCGGCGAACTTCAGGGCGGCGATGCCGACCTTGTGGGCGGTGTCCTCGAAGGCCTGCGGCGACAGTTCGGCCCCCAATCCGGCCTCGCGCAGCCGCTCGCGGGCCTTCTCGCGGGCCATCTCGATCAGGTCGTGCAGTTTCAGCACCCCGCCGGCCCGGGTCTTGAACGGCTTGCCGTCGGTGCCGTTCATGGTGCCGAAGCCGATGTGCTCCAGCGCGCCCGGCGTGGCGTAGCCGGCCAGGTAGGCGGCGCGGAACACCTGCTCGAAATGGTCGGCCTGGCGCTGATCGACGCAATAGAGGATCAGCTGCGGATCGAAGCCGTCGCGGCGGTCGAGGACGGTCGCCAGGTCGGTCGTGCCGTACATGGCCGAGCCTTCCGACGACACCACCAGCAGAGGGTCGGGGCTTTCGACCTCGACCACCGTGCCGTCGGCCAGCTTCTTCTTCTTGGTCTCGCCGGGCTGGGCGACGCGGACGATGCGCGCGCCCTGGTCGTCGACCAGCAGGCCCTTGGCCTCCAGATCGGCGACCATGCCGGGGATCAGGTCATTGACCGAGCTCTCGCCCTTCCAGAGGTCGAAATCGACGCCCAGGGCGTGGAATTCGCGCTCGAGGGCGACGCGGCTGACCTCGACGAACCGCGCCCAGATGGCGCGATAGGCCGGGGCCCCGCCCTGCAGCAGGGCGGTGGCCCGGCGGGCGCGGTCGCGGTGGTCGAGGTCTTCCTTGGCCTGGCTGGCGGCCAGCGGATAGAGGCGGTCGAGATCCTCCAGGCCCAGATCGGCCAGCCGGGCGTCGATGGCGGCGGCCGCGGCCGGGCCGGAGAAATCGCCGGTGGTCTCCGACACCCCGGCCGCCCACAGGCCGCGCTCGTCGCCGACGGCGACGATCAGCAGGCCCATCTGGAAGCCCCAGTCGCCGAAATGGGCGTCGCCCAGCACGGTGTCGCCGCGGAACCGGTACAGCCGCTTGATCGACTCGCCGATGATCGACGAGCGCAGGTGGCCGACATGCATCGGCTTGGCGACATTGGGGCCGGCATAGTCGATCAGCACCCGGCGCGGCGCGCCCAGCGGCTCGGCCCCGGTGCGGGGATCGGCGGCGATGACGTCGGCCCGGGCCGACAGCGCGGCGTCGGCGACGCGCAGATTGATGAAGCCGGGACCAGCGATCTCGATCTCGGCCAGCCGCGGGTCGCCGCGCAGGTGCTCGACCACGGCGGTCGCGATCTCGCGCGGATTGCGCTGGGCGGCCTTGGCGGCGGCCAGGGCCCCGTTGCACTGGAAGTCGGCCAGGTCGGGGCGGTCGGACGCGGTGACGCGGCCGAAATCGGGAGACAGCCCGGCCGCCGCGAAGGCGGCCGCGGCCGCCTCGCCCAGGGACCGTTTCAGATCGCTCATGGCTTGGCGGCGGCCGCCTGCACGGCCTGGCCGGCATTGACGCGGAAGCGCTTGCCGTCGCGATTGAAGGCGGCCATTTCCGGGGTGACGTCGAAGCCGATCAGCACCTCGAAATTGCCGCCGCTAACCTTGGCGTCGGCGCGGGGGATGGTGATGGTTTCGAGCTTTTCGGTGGCGTAGACCCGGTCCTGGCCGGCCGGGAAGCTGACCGGCAGGTCGAAATATTCCTTGGCCAGGACGTCCTGGTTGCGTGTGGTCACCGCCACCCAGTAGCGATAGGTCTTGCGGCTCTCGACCGCCTGCGGCCCGCGGCCCAGTTCGAACAGCACCTCGACCTTGATGCGGATCGGCTCGTCGCTCTTATAGGCGCAGCCCGAGGACACGCCCTGGATCTCTCCGGTGTAGCCGGTGGCGGCGGCGGCTTCCTTGCCGTCCTTGAACTCCAGATAGCGGCTGGCGTCGTAGAGCACCTTCACATAGGGGCACGGGCCGGCGTTGCGCAGCTGGGCCAGCGGAGCCTTGGGCTGGTTCCACTCCTCGTCGCGCTTCTTCTTCTTGCCCGCCGCCTCGTCGTCGCCGCCGCCGCCCTGACCTGGACCGCCCTGCCCGCCGCCCTGGCGTTGGGCGTGGACGGAGGTCGCCGTGGCGGCGATCGAGAGCGCCAACAAGGCGCTGAGGGCGGTGGAGAGCGTGCGGCGCATGAAACGTCCGGTCCGAACTGAGAAGAGCCCAAGCGGGAGCATGCCCCCGCGGGCGTCATGCAGCCTGATAAAGGCATATGCGTGACGTCGCAATGCGTGGCGCGTCTGGCGCGGCGACGGTCGAACGCCCCGAGCCCTCTGGGGCTCGCGGCCTATGGCCTGAAGCCCAGTCTCGCCGCGAAACCGCTTACACTTTCGCGGACCGGGCTTTAGGTTGGAGTCATGAACGCCCACGTCCCGGTCCGCCCGACGCTCGCCGTCGTCCTCGCCAGCCCGCGCGGCTTCTGCGCCGGCGTCGATCGCGCCATCCAGATCGTCGAGCGCGCCATCGAGAAATTCGGTGCCCCGGTCTATGTTCGCCACGAGATCGTCCACAACCGCCATGTCGTCGACCGGCTGAAGGCCCTGGGCGCGGTGTTCATCGAGGAGCTGTCCGAGGCTCCCGACGACCGGCCGGTGGTGTTCTCGGCCCACGGCGTGCCCAAGACCGTGCCGGCCGAGGCCAAGGCCCGGCAGATGATTTATCTCGACGCCACCTGTCCGCTGGTCTCCAAGGTCCATGTCGAGGCCCAGAAGCACTTCTCCGCCGGCCGTGAGATCGTGCTGATCGGCCATGCCGGCCATCCCGAGGTGGTCGGCACCATGGGCCAGCTGCCGGCCGGGTCGGTGACCCTGATCGAGACCCTGGCCGACGCCCAGGTCTGGCAACCCAAGGACGCGGCCAATGTCGCCTTCCTCACCCAGACAACCCTGTCGGTCGACGACACCGCCGACATGGTCGACCTGCTGAAGGCCCGCTTCCCCGGCATCGCCGCGCCGCACAAGGAAGACATCTGCTACGCCACCACCAACCGCCAGGACGCGGTCAAGCAGCTGGCGGCGGTCAGCGACCTGATCCTGGTGGTCGGCTCGACCAATTCGTCCAATTCGGTGCGGCTGATGGAGGTCGGGCGCAAGGCCGGGGCCAAGGACGCCCGGCTGATCGACGACGCCAGCGGCATCGACTGGTCGTGGTTCGCCGGCGTC
>JAQGIN010000537.1 GCA_028291125.1 Caulobacter sp. | reverse complement strand
ACCACCGCCGTCAGCCCGGCGACCACGATCGGGTACCACAGGCCGTAATAGATATTGCCCGTCGCCGCGACCATGGCGAAGGCGGTGGTCGGCAGGAAGCCGCCGAACCAGCCGTTGCCGATGTGATAGGGCAGCGACATCGAGGTGTAGCGGATATTGGTCGGGAACATCTCGACCAGCATGGCGGCGATCGGGCCGTAGACCATGGTCACGTACAGCACCAGGATGGTCAGCAGGCCCACCAGCAGCGGCTTGTCGACCTTGGCGCTGTCGGCCTTGGCCGGATAGCCGGCGGTCTTCAGGGCCGCGCCCAGCCCCTTCTCCCAGGCGGCCTTGGCCGGGGTCAGCTCGGCCTTGCTCAGCCTGTCGCCGGCGAAGCTGGCATAGACGCTCGTGCCGATCCTCACCGAGGCCACCGTGCCGGCCGGGGCCTTCTGGTTGGTGTAGGTCACCCCGGCCTTGGCCAGATAGGACTTGGCCAGGTCGCAAGAGCTGCTGAACGCGGTCTTGCCGACCGGGTCGAACTGGAAGGCGCAGTCGGCCGGGTCGGCCACCACCACCACCGGCGAACTGGCCGCCGCCGCCGCCAGGTCGGGATTGCCGGCCTTGGTGATGGCGTGGAACAGCGGGAAATAGGTCAGGGCGGCCAGCAGGCAGCCGACCAGGATGATCGGCTTGCGGCCGATCTTGTCCGACAGCCAGCCGAACAGCACGAAGCCCGGCGTGCCGATCAGCAGGGCCAGGGCCACCAGGGTGTAGGCCAGGGTGCCGTCCAGCTTCAGCGTCTTCTCCAGGAAGAACAGGGCGTAGAACTGGCCGGTGTACCAAACCACCGCCTGGCCGGCGGTCAGCCCGACCAGGGCCAGGATGACGATCTTCAGATTGCCCCACTTGCCGAAGCTGTCGGCCAGCGGCTTCTTGCTGCCCTTGCCCTCGTCGATCATCTTCTGGAAGGCGGGGCTCTCGTTGAGCTGCAGGCGGATCCACAGCGACACGCCCAGCAGTAGGATCGAGACCAGGAACGGGATGCGCCAGCCCCAGGCCTGGAACGCCGCCTCGCCCAGCTGGGTGCGGGTGAACAGGATCACCAGCAAGGACAGGAACAGGCCGAAGGTCGCCGTGGTCTGGATCCAGCTGGTGTAGAGGCCGCGCTTGCCAGGCGGGGCGTGCTCGGCGACATAGGTGGCCTCGCCGCCGTACTCGCCGCCCAGGGCCAGGCCCTGGACCAGGCGCATCACCACCAGGGCGATCGGGGCGATGATGCCGATGCGGTCATAGCTGGGCAGCAGGCCGACGACGAAGGTCGACAGCCCCATCAGCAGCATGGTGACCAGGAAGGTGTTCTTGCGGCCCCACAGGTCGCCCAGCCGGCCGAACACCAGGGCCCCGAACGGCCGCACCGCGAAGCCGGCGGCGAAGGCCATCAGGGCGAAGATGTAGCCGGTGGTCTCGTTCACGCCCGAGAAGAAGTGGTGGGTGATGAAGGTGGCCAGCGAGCCGTACAGATAGAAGTCGTACCACTCGAACACCGTGCCCACCGACGAGGCGGCGATCACCAGACGGTCCTTGCGGCCGACGGCGGCGCGCGCCTCCGCCGCGGTCTTGCTCGCCGCTGATGCCATGCCGTCGTCTCCCCCGAACTGAATGGTCAGACAAGACCGCGACGGCCGGGCGCGCGTCAAGGGGCGGCGTTCGCAACCTAAGCCGTCGGCCCGGATTAAGGCTGTGCCGACATCACGTCGTCGTGCTCACAAAAAACCGAGGAAGAGGGAACACGCCCATGCGTATCGTCACCATCGCCGCCGTCGCCGCCCTAGGCCTGACGGCCGTCGCCTGCTCGCCCAACAAGGCCGCCGAAGCCGACAAGGCCGCCGCCGCCAGCCAGGACGCCGCCACCGCCGCCAGCCAGGCCTCCACCGCCGCCGCCAACGCCGCCGACGCCGCGGCCACGGCCTCCACCGCCGCCACCACCGAAGCCACCACGGCCGCCGCCGGCGACGCCGCCGCCGCGGCCGGCGACCAGGCCGAAGCCGCCGGCGACGCCGCCAAGAAGGCCGGCGACAAGGCCCAGGACGCCGCGAAGAAGTAGAGCTGTAAATCGTCATCCCGGCCGTAGCGTAGCGAAGAGCCGGGACCCAGGGGCCCTACGCACCGCCCCTGGGTCCCGGACAGCGCTTCGCGCTTCCGGGATGACGCTTGAGTTGCTGCGAAGCCCCGCGTCCCCCTCAGGGGCGCGGGGTTTTTTCGCCGCCGATCCAGGTCTCGCGCACCGTCAGATCCTCGCCCAGCAGCGCCAGGTCCGCCGCCATCCCCGCCGCGATGCGGCCGCGCTCGCCCGCCAATCCCAGGAACGCCGCCGGCGAGGCCGAGGCCATGGCCACGGCGGCCGGCAGGTCCAGCCCCATCATGCCGACGGCGTTGCGCACCGCCCCGGCCATGTCGAGGTCCGAGCCGGCCAGGGTGCCGTGCTCGTCGACGCAGACGCCATTGACCACATGGATCGGCCGGCCCTGCAGGGTGAAGGTCTTGTCGGCCAGGCCGACGCTGGGCATGGCGT
>JAQGIN010000532.1 GCA_028291125.1 Caulobacter sp. | reverse complement strand
GACGCCGGGGTCGCCGCCCTGATCGTCACCGACATCTCCCGCGACGGGGCCCTGACCGGGGTCAATGTCGAGGGGGTGGGCGAACTGGCCGACGCGGTGTCGATCCCGGTGATCGCCTCGGGCGGCGTCGCCTCGGTGGCCGACATCGAGCGCCTCAAGGCCCGCCCGGGGGTCAAGATCGCCGGGGCCATCCTCGGCCGCTCGCTCTATGCCGGCACGATCCGCCCGGTCGAGGCCCTGACGGCGGCCGCCGCCTGATGCTGAAGACCCGGATCATCCCCTGCCTGGACGTCAAGGACGGGCGGGTGGTCAAGGGCGTCAACTTCGTGGCTCTGCGCGACGCCGGCGATCCGGTCGAGCAGGCGCGGGCCTATGACGCGGCCGGGGCCGACGAGCTGATGTTCCTCGACATCACCGCCTCGAGCGAGGGCCGCGGCCTGATCCTCGACGTCATTTCCCGCACCGCCGAGGTCTGTTTCATGCCGCTGTCGGTGGGCGGCGGGGTGCGCAAGGTCGAGGACATGCGCCGCCTACTGCTGGCCGGGGCCGACAAGGTGTCGATCAACACCGCCGCCGTCGAGAACCCCGACCTGATCGCCGCTGGGGCCGACGCCTTCGGGGCCCAGTGCGTGGTGGTGGCCATCGACGCCAAGGCCCGGCCCGACGGCTCGGGCTGGAGCGTCTTCACCTATGGCGGCCGCACCGATACCGGGCTGGACGTGGTCGAATACGCCGCCCGGGCGGTCGAACGCGGGGCGGGCGAGATCCTGCTGACCTCGATGGACCGCGACGGGGCCAAGATCGGCTACGACATTCCCCTGCTGAAGGCCGTCACCAGCGCCGTCTCCGTGCCGGTGATCGCCAGCGGCGGGGCCGGCAACACGGCGCATCTGGTCGAGGCGGCCCGCGACGGCCACGCCGACGCGGTGCTGGCCGCCTCGATCTTCCACTTCGGCGAGGTCAGCATCGGCGAGGCCAAGCGGGCGATGATCGCCGCCGGCATCCCGGTACGTCTGGACGAGACCCTGAGGGGGGCCGCATGAGCCGTCTGTTCGAGGTCCTGAGCCGCCTGGCCGCCACCATCGAGGCCCGCAAGGGCGCCGATCCGGCCGCCTCCTACACCGCCAAGCTGCTGGCCGACCCCACCCTGGCCGCCAAGAAGCTGGGCGAAGAGGCGGTGGAGACGGTGATCGCCGCCGTCAGCCAGGGCCCCGACGCCCTGGCCGCCGAAAGCGCCGACCTACTGTATCACTGGCTGGTGCTGCTGGCCGCCTCCGGCGTCGAGCTCGACGCCGTGGCCGACACCCTGACCGCCCGCGAGGGCCGCTCGGGGCTGGACGAGAAGGCCTCGCGGCCTAAAGCCTGATCCAGAGAGCGGCCTTTCCTCTCTCCATCATCCCCGCGGAAGCGGGGACCCAGGCTTTTTCTGAAAACCCAGCGCTCGACGATAAAACGCCTGGGTCCCCGCTTTCGCGGGGATGATGCGCTGTAGAGGTTGGAAAGCCTGCGCCCTACCCCCTCGGCCGCCGCTTCAGCGCCACGTACAGCGCCCCGTCGCCGCCATGGCGGCGGTCGGCCGGCGACACGCCGGCGACGATGTCGCGCAGTTCCGGTCCCGACAGCCATTCCGGCGTCCGCGTGCGCAGCACGCCGGTGCCCAGCTTGCCCTTGCCGGTGATGATCAGCGCCGCCCGGTGGCCGTCGGCCCAGGCTCGCCGCAGGAAAGCCTCCAGCACCGGCCGGGCGCGGTCCTGGTCGAGGCCGTGCAGATCGAGCCGCGCCTCCAGTGGATCATGCTCGCGGGCGATGCGGCGATGGCGGTTGGGTTCGATCGGATCCAGCGGCGACGGGCCGCGCTTGGGCTTGCCGGCCTTGGCGGCGACCGGGTCGATCAGCAGCGGGGCCATCGGCTGCAGGCTGGTCGGCTGGATCGTCGACGGGATGGCCTTGGCCGTGCGGCCGGCGGCCTTGCGCGTCTCCTTGGCCCGCACGGTGGAGGTCACCATGCCCCACAGGCGCAGCTCGTCGGGACGCGGCGGGCGCTTCATCGCTCAGGACCGCGGGACCAGGCGGTAGAGGCGCAAGGCGTGCTTGACCCGCCCGGCCTCCAAGCCGGCGGCGGCCCCGGTGCCCATATAGAGGTCGGCGCGGACGTCGCCCTTGATCGCCCCGCCGGTGTCGAGCGCCAGCACCAGGCGACGATAGGTCGGGAAGGCCCCGGCCAGGCGCGGATCGCTGGCGTCGATCCAGTAGGGCGCGCCATAGTCATGACGGCTGGGATCGACGGCGATGGCCCGACCCGCCGGCAGGGCGACGCCGGCGGCCCCGACCGGCTCGCGGCCGTCGTCCTCGGCCATCTTGAAGAACACGTAGCGTGGATTGAGCCGCATGATGGCGTCGGCCTCGGGGCCGCGATGCTCGGCCAGCCAGGCGCGGATGGCGTCGGCCGAGGTGGCGTCGGCGGCCAGCAGGCCCTGGTCGCGCATGGCCGAAGCGACGCCGACGAACGGCAGGCCGTTATGGGCGGCGAAGGCGGCCCGCACGCGGCGGCCGTCCGGCAGGGTCAGCATGCCCGAGCCTTGGATCTGCATCATGAACAGGTCCTCCGGCCGCATCCAGGCCAGCGGCTGGTCGCAGGGCGTGGCCTCGATGGCGGCGCGGTCGGCATAGGGCAGGGCCAGATCGGCGGGGCGGCCGCGCACCGGGGCGGTGAACTCGGCGGTCCGCGACATCCGCGCCTCGTATTCGGGGGCGAAATAGGCGGTCAGCAGGCCCGGATCGCCGACCGGCTCGGGGCGGAAACGGGTCTCGATGAACAGCCGGGCCTCGGCGTCGTCGCGTGGCGACAGGGCGCGGGCCTGGCGGCAGATCTCGGCCAGGCCCGGCTCCCTGGCCACGCCGCAGCCGGCGCGGAAGGCCTCGAGGGCGGCCAGGTGGTCCTCGCCGGCCCAGCCGGGCAGATCGCGGATCTCCAGCCTGGCGACGGGCGGCGGGACGGGGCGGGGCGTCGGGGCGGCCGGCGGACGCGGAGCGGGCGCGTTGGGTGGCGGCAGGGGCGTGGTCGTGCAGGCCGCCAACGCCAGCAGGGCGAAGGCGGCGAGACGCGACAGGCGGCGCATCAGGCCGCCGCGGCGCCGACGTGGACCAGGGTCCAGTTGGGGTTGCCGCTCTTCAGGCTGCGCTCGAAGGTCCACAGCTCGGCGGTGCGGCGATCGTCGACGGCGTCGCCCTCGGGGCTGGACGAGCGGGTCCGCACCTCGGCCAGGATGCGCACCACGGCTCGGGCGATGTCGTCCTGCACCGAGGCGGCGTCGAGATCGGCGCGCGGCGGCACCAGGAATTCGACCGTCTCGGTGCGGCCCTCGGCCTCGCGGGCGGTCATGGCGGTCTCGAAATTGGCCATCACCGAGTCCGACAGCAGTGGCTTGAGGGCGTCGCGGTCGCCGGCGGCGAAGGCGCGGACGATCATTTCATAGGCCCCGCGGGCCCCGGAGAGGAAATGGCCGACGTCGAAGTCCGGCTGGCGGGCGCGCAGGGCGGCCAGGCCCGGCAGCTTGGCGGTGGCCTGGTCCTCGGCCTGGTCGCGGGCCGTCGGCGGGCCCGACACTAACGGCGCGGGCGCCTCGTCGGGTTGCCGGCCCACCCGACGCCCAAGCGTCGAATAGAGCTGGTAGAGAACGATGGCGGCCAGGACCGCGAAGATGATCAATTGCAGCACGATTTTATCCGCTCGGGGGCCGGAGACGACGGCACCCATCCTATATAGGGGAGACGGGCTCGCCCGTCAGGCGCCTGGCGTTGCGCGCCAGCCGCCCGCGTGTTAGCAGCGCCGCTCTCTCCTAACGGCCCTTTCAGGCGCCGAATACGGATATTATTCTCCATGACCGACACCACCGCCGACCCGACCACCCCCGAGGGCGACGCCGCGGCCGAGCAAACCGGCATTCGCATCATCGCGCAATTCGTTCGCGATTTCTCGTTCGAAAGCCCGCACGCCCCGGATTCCTTGCGCGCCGCCGGCCAACCGGCCATCGACATGGGCGTCGAGATGAACGCCCGCGGCCGGCCCGACGGGCTGTTCGAGGTCGATCTCAAGCTCTCGGCCCGCGCCACCCGCGAAGACCAGCCGGTGTTCCATGTCGAGGTCGTCTATGGCGGCCTGTTCCACATCGCCGGCGTGCCGGAAGCCGATCTGGAGCCGGTGCTGCTGATCGAGTGCCCGCGCTTCCTGTTCCCGTTCGCCCGCCGGCTGATCGCCGACGTCACCACCGAGGGCGGCTTCCCGCCGTTCCTGATCGACCC
>JAQGIN010000513.1 GCA_028291125.1 Caulobacter sp. | reverse complement strand
GCCCTTTTCGCCGTCCATCCAGAAGGCGTGTTCGCGCCGCATCAGGTCGACGCGCCGCTTGAACCGCGCGGTGTCGGTCTTGTCGGCCAGCCCGACCATGGCGAAGTAGAACGGCGGCTGCGAGCGGCTGAGATAATAGCTGCGCGTGCCGTTAGGGATGTGGCCGTAGCGGTCGATCAGCCCGCCGAAATCATCGACCATGTTCTCGACGGTGTCGCCCTTTCCATCGGCGGCCAGGCCCAGCAGCGTGAAATAGCTGTCCCAGTAGTACATCTCGCGAAAGCGCCCGCCGGGCACGACGAACGGCTTGTCGAGCGGCAGGGCCGAGTCGCCGGCCACCGGCGTCACCGGCTGGCGGGTCAGCACCGGCCACAGGGCGTTGATGTGGGCCTTCAAGCTGGTGCGGGTCTTGGTCGGCGGCGGGGGCGAACCGCCGTCGCCGGGCACGGTGAAGTTGGCGCGCACGAAGCGCTTCAGTTCGGCGTCGCTGAACGCGGCGTGGGCGCGATAGGCGGCCAGGATCTGGGCCGGCGGGCGCTTGGGCGTGGCGTCGACGAAGGTCTTGCCGTCCGCGAACAGTCGCCGCATCTGCACCTGATAGAACAGCTCGGCATAGGTGTCGGCGGGCGAGGGGATGGCGGCCGCCTCTTGGGCCTGGACCGCCGGCGCGGCGATCAGCGAGGCGCTGGCCAGGACGCCGATCAGCATCGGGGCGAAGCGGCGGAAGCGGGCCATGGGCGATCCCTTTTCAAGCGACGGCGTCGAACCAAGAAAACGCGGACCGGCTCCGAAAGGAACCGGTCCGCCAGCCGGAGTCATCGGGGACTGATCGGCGGGAAGCCGGTCAGAAGTTGTAGCCGACGCTGAACCGCACCGAGCGGCCCAGGATCGGACGGGCGTTGGCGCCGGTGGTCGAGCGCGGATCGCCCTCGGTCAGGCCGTGGCTGTTGGTGAGGTTGTCGGCGGCGATCTGGACGGTGAAGTCGGCGACGTCGAAGATCGCCCCCAGATCCAGCTTGGTGTAGCCCTTCAACACCTGGCTGTTGGCGTTGTCGGCGAAGCGATCGTCGACGGCGCTGACCGTGCCGTAGACGGTGGCCTCCACCGCGCCCAGGGTCACATCGTAGCTGGGCGTGAAGCGGATCATCCAGTCGGGCTGGCGCTGGGCGCTGTTGCCCTTGTTGGCCGGGATGCTGGACTTGACGATCTCGGTCTTCTGCCAGGTGCCGTTCAAGGCTAGCGACAGGCCGAAGTCGGACTTCCAGCGGCCGTCCAGTTCGACGCCATGGGCCTTGTTGCTGTTGCTCTCCTGGATGCCGCCGACATCGGCGAACTTGGCGCCGTCGAACTTGTTGGCGAAGCCGGTGGCGTAGAGCTCGAACGGCCCGCTGCGCAGCTTGTAGCCCAGCTCGTACTGATCGACCTTGAGGGTGTCGGTCAGGTTTTCGCGGAAGTTGTCGAAGCTGGGGAACTTGTAGCCGCGCGAATAGCGGCCAAACACCCCCGAGATCGCGTTGATGTCGTAGTTCACGCCGACGGTGTAGGAGGTCTTGCTGTTGCTGTAGTCGGTCGACCGCGGGGCCAGGCCGTCGGGAAAGCCGGGGCCGTCGTCGACCACGTAATCGGTCTGGAAGCGCTCGCGACGCAGGCCCAGATCGATGCGCAGCGGCTCCATCACCTGCCAGGAATCGGCCAGGTACAGGGCGTCCACCCGCCCGTCGCCGGCCGAGGTCAGGCCGAACTTGAAACAGCTGGAGCCGCTGCCGGCGGTGGCCAGATTGGCGCAGGTGATCGGCGCGGCCAGATAGTCGCCATTGGCCTTGACCTGCATCGGGCTCTCGTTGCCGATCGTCCAGAAGTCGTCGGACGAGAAGCTGGAGGCGTAGTAGCCGGCCGACAGGGCGTGCGCGCCGAGGGTCTTGTTGATGCTGAAGTCGTTGACGATGGCCTTGATCTGCTTCTCGACGATCCAGGCGCCCCAGTTCTGCACGTAGTCGCCCGCCGCCAGGGCGGCGCCGCCGCGGGTGCGGATCGGGCCGGCGACCACGGTGTTGAGGGCGGCCACGGTCACCGCCGCGCCGTCCGGCACCAGGCCGTAGGTGTTGGCGTCGCCGTCGGTGACGCTGAAGCGATCGCGCACGGTCCAGCCGTCGCCGAAGTCGTGCTCGAAGCCGCCGCCGGCCACATAGCCCTTGAAGCCGCGGCCGTCGGCCAGGTCGAAGTTGCGGGTGGTTCCGGTGGCGTTGATCTGCAGGGTCTGCTGACGGCTCAGTTCGCCGATCTGGGTGTAGGTCCCCTTGTCGACGCCGGGCACGTTGATGGCGAACGGCAGGTACCAGGCGCCGTGGTCGTCGGTGTAGCGGGCGTAGAGGTTGAGCTTGCCGTGCTCCATCCGCTTGGTGATGTTGACGGTGAACTGCTGGCCGACCTCGCTGTCGAACTGGGTGTCGCGCACGCCGGGCGAGGTGGTGGCGTAGCCGCCGACCATGAAATAGAGGTCGTCGGCCAGCTTACCGCTCATCACGCCGTCGATGCGGCGCAGGTCGTAGTCCGAGGTCGAGGCCTTGATCAGGCCGTGGGTTTCCTCGCCGCCTTCCTTGAGCTGGAAATTGGTGGTCAGGCCCGGCTGGCCGTTGGAGAAGATCGGGTTGGGGCCGCCGCGCAGGGCCTCCATTCGCGCCACCGTTTCGTCGACCCGGAAGATCGAGGAGTTCTCGAGGAACGACAGGGTCGAGGGCGGATAGATCGGCGCGCCCTGCAGCTGGATGGTCAGGAACTCGGCGTCGCCGGTGGCCGGGAAGCCGCGCACGAAGACGTTGGCGCCGGCCACGCCGCCCGAGGTCTCGACCCAGACGCCGGGCACCAGGGTCAGCAGTTCGGCGGTGCTCTTGGGCGAGGCCTTGGTGATGTCGTCGGCGTTGACGGTGGTGACGGCGAAGCTGGCGCTGAGCTTGTCGACGCCCTTGCCGCCGGGCGTGCCGACCACGATCACCTCCTCGACCAGGGCCGGGGCTTCCGGGGTCTGTTCGACGGCGACGGCCGGCGCGGCCTGGGTCTGGGCGCTGGCGGCCACCAGCAGCGAGCGGGGGCGGATGGCGTAGACGCCGCTGGCGGTGGCCTGGGCCGTCAGGCCCGAGCCGTCGAGCAGGCGGCGCAGGCCGGCGTCGGCGGTGAAGGCGCCGGTCAGGGCCGGGGCGCGCTTGCCGCGCACCACGGTCTCGTCGAAGGCCAGCTGCCGGCCAGACGTCTGGCCGAAGGCGCGCAGGGCGCCGCTCAGGTCCTGGGCGGGGATGTCGAAGCTGTAGGTGGCCCGCTGTTGCTGGGCCTGGACGGCCACCGGGGCGGTCAGCAGCATCAGCGCGCTGGCGGCGGCGGAGCCCCAAATCAGGCGACGGTCGAACGGTCTGCGCATGGTCTTCCCTCCCTATGCGCCGACGTTAATTGCGGCGCTTTTGAAGGTGAGACGCCTCAGCTTGGCGAAGACACACCGGCCGGACTCAGATTTTTTTTCCGCGCGTGACTTTCAGCACCGTGACGCCGCCGTCGACCTCCGCGTGGACGGGCAGCACGGCGGTGACGCCGTCGACGAAGGCGCTGGTGTCGCCCGAGGTGAACACGCCGCTGATCCGCAGCCGGCCGATCAAGGCGTCGCCGAGCTTGAGCTTGTCGCGGGCGTAGCGGTTCACCCGCTCGACGGCCAGGTCCATCGGCTCGTCCTGGAACACCAGTTGGCCGTTCTCCCAGGCCTTGGCGCGGCCGGGATCGGTGGGGGTGACGACGGCGGCGCTGGTGGCGGTGGAGGTCACCAGTTCGTGGTTCGGCGTCAGCAGCCGCTCGGCCGGCGTCGCGCCGACCTTGACCGGCATGGGCGCCTCGCTGCGGCCGGTCCGGTCGTCCAGCACCGCCACGTGGCCTTCGTACAGCACCACCCGCATCTGGCCGGTCAGGCGCTCGACGCTGAACACCGTGCCGGTGGCGACCACCAGCTTGTCGCCGGCCGCCACCGAGAACGGCCGCAGCGGATCCTTGGCCACCGAAAACTTGGCCCGGCCGCGCTCCAGCCACAGCCGGCGGCGGCCGCTCTGGTACTTGACCTTCAGGACGGTGGCCGAGTCGAGCGAGGCGCGCGAGCCGTCGGCCAGCTCGACGATCCGCCGCTCGCCCTCGGTGGTGCGGTAGACGTCGGGCAGGGCGGCGCGCCAGGCGATCCCCGCGGCGACCGCGACCACCAGGCAGGCGGCCAGGGCCGTCCACATCGCCGGGCGGCGGTCGGGACGGGCCCACCGCCGGCTCTGGGCCCGGCGCAGATCCTCCAGGGCCTCGCCGCGCAAGCTGATCATGCCGGGGCGGGCCGCCTGCTCCTCGACGGCGCGCCAGGCCTCGACCGCGGCGTCCAGCAGGCCGCGATGGGCCTCGTCGGCGTCGAACCAAACCCGCAGCGCCGCCTGTTCGGCGGGGGTCAGGCCGTCGTCGGCCAGGCGCACGCACCACAGCGCCGCCTGCTCGCGGGCGGCGTCCAGCCGGTCCTCGGGGTTGAACACGTTCATGGCGCGGCCCTCACGCGCCGGGTCAGATGGGTCATGGCCTTGAAGATGTGTTTCTGCACCGCGCTGATGGAGACGCCGTAGAGGGCGGCGAGTTCGGACTGCTTCATGCCTTCCAGTCGGAACAGAAGAAAGATGGCTCGGGTGCGGTCGGGCAGTTCGCGCAGGGCGTCGGACACCTCGCCCAGGCTTTCGCGGCCCAGCAGCACCCGCGCCGGATCGAGGGGTTCGAGATCCTCGGCGCCGGAATGGACGCTGGCGCGGTAATTGGCCCGGATCCTTTCGCGCCGACCGCGGTCGCGCAGCAGGTTGGCGGCCATCTGGAAGATGTAGGCGTCGGCGTTGTCGATCTCGCCGGTCTGGGCCGTCGCCAACTTGGCGAACAGGTCCTGGGTCATGTCCTCGGCGTCGCTATGGCTGGCGGTCCGGCGCATGAAGAACGCCATCAGGGCCGGTCGATAGCGCCGATTCAATCCGGTCAGGTCTGGCTCGATGGCTGGCCGCACGATTCCGCTCGTCACCTGATTGGGCTTGTCCCACCATGCATGACGCACAGCCTCGCGCCACCCACAGCGACGAGACACGGATTTTTTCGCGCGGCTTGAAGATCACGGCGGCGCGTAAGCTCGCCCTGCGAAAGGGGCGCTGGGCATAAGGGGGCCGTAAAGGCCCGGCTTCACTTGCGCCTTGGACCCGCCTCGACCAAGTCAGGGGCGTTCAGGCGGTCGCGCTGTCGTTTCGCGACGTGAAGGAGTTCATCATGGCCCAACCCGCGCTCTTCACGCCGTTCCGCGTGCGCAATCTCGACCTGAGCAACCGGATCGTCATCGCGCCCATGTGCCAGTACTCCGCCGAGGACGGGCGGATGACCGACTGGCATCTGATCCATCTCGGCCAGCTCGCCCTCTCGGGCGCGGCGCTGCTGACGATCGAGGCCACCGCGGTGCTGCCGGAAGGCCGCATCAGCTGGGCGGACGTCGGGCTGTGGAACGACGAGACCGAAGCGGCCATGGGCAAGACCCTGGAGAGCGTCCGGCGCTGGTCGGACATCCCGATCGCCATCCAGCTGGCCCATGCCGGCCGCAAGGCCTCCACCGAGGTGCCCTGGAAGGGCGGGGCGCAGATCCCGCCGGGCGGCCCGCATGGCTGGCGGACACAGGCGCCCTCGGCCTTGGCGTTCGCCGACGGGCAGGAGACTCCGATCGCGCTGGATCGCGACGGGCTCAAGCGGGTGCGCGACGCCTTCGCGGCCGCCGCCGTCCGCGCCGCTCGGCTCGGGATCGACGCGGTCCAGTTGCACGGCGCCCACGGCTATCTGCTCCACCAGTTCCTGTCGCCGCTCTCCAACCGCCGCGACGACGCCTATGGCGGCTCGCTGGAGAACCGGATGCGGTTCCCGCTCGAGGTGTTCGACGCCGTGCGCGCGGCGTTTCCGGCGGAGAAGGCGGTCACCTTGCGGATCTCGGCCACCGACTGGGTCGAGGGCGGTTGGGACATCGAGCAGACCATCGCCTTCGC
>JAQGIN010000355.1 GCA_028291125.1 Caulobacter sp. | reverse complement strand
GTTGGCCTTCTTGGTCTTCTGGATCATCACCGCCACCGAATAGGTGTGGCCGTCCGGCGCGGTCAGCAGGCCGACATCGTTGATGCCCACCGACATGCCCTGGAAGTCCTGGCCGGTGCCGGTCTTGTGGGCGATGCGCCAGCCTGGGGCCAGGCCGCCCTTCAGCCGTTCCGGCCCGGTGCGCACGCGATCCAGGATGCCCAGCATATAGTCGGTCGAGTCTGGCGACAGGATCTCGCCGCGCTTGAAGCTGGCCAGCGCCCGCACGATGCCCTTGGGGCTCGCGCCGTCATAGGGGTGAGCCAGATAGGCCTCCATGGCCTGGGTGCGCACCTCGACCGGCAGCTTGGCGCGGGCTTGTTCGAAATTGCGGCCTTCGCCATAGGCCGGTTGCCAGACCAGGCCGGAAATCATCGACTGCAGATGGCGCTCGTCGGCGCCCAGCGTGATGCCGGCCAGGCCCTTGCGGGTCAGCATGTCGCGGACATTGGCCAGACCGACGACACGGATCAGGGTGTCGTTGGCGGAGTTGTCGCTGGCGATCAGGGCGTGGTGCAGCAGGTCGGCGACGGTGACCACCAGCGTGCCGCCGTTTTCGATCGTGCGGGCGAGCGGCTCGTTGAACACGCTGCGGTCATCATCGGCCATGGTGACCGGGGTGGTGAGCTGCAGGGCGCCGCGGTCAATAGCCTCCATCACCGTCATGGCGACCCAGGTCTTGGACACGCTCTGTTGCGGATAGAGCCGGTCGCCGCCCACCGAGGCGACCCAGCCGGCGTCGACATCGGACACCGCGATGCCGATCGGCTCGCCATAGGCCTCCGCGATGCGGTCGATGGCGATCTGCAGGCTGGCCGGGGCCGGCGGTTCGGGCCGGCTGACGGGCGGCGGGCTCGCGGGCGCCTTGAACTGGGAAACCCGCTGCAGGATCGACGGGCTGTTATGGACCTGGGCGTGGAGCGAGGGCCGGGTGGATTCCGCCTGGGCCTTGATCAGGCCATGGGGCGTGAACATCACGCCGGTGACGACGGCCACCAGCGTCGCCCCAGACATCAGGCTGAAGCGCAGGACCGCCGACATCGGCCGCTTGCGATACCGCTTGGCGCGGAAGAAATCCGGCGCGCGGACGGCGCGGGACGAAATGCGGGAAGGGTAGATACGACGCTTGGACACGATATCAGACTCTCGCGAATCAACGGACCGGGCAAGCAGTCACCTTGCCGCGCCTGGCATTAACTTGCGGTAAAGCACGAGCCGGACCGGCTCACCAAATCACCAATTGGCGAGCCGAAAACCGGTTAGGCCAGGTTGCGCTTATAGACCGGCAACAGAGCCGCCCAAGCGCGCTCGGCCTCGGCGTCGTTGTAGACGGTGCTGCCCTTGACGGTCCAACCGTGATCGGCGGAATAGACCTCAACATGGTGCGGGCGTTTCAGGGCGTCGAAGGCGGCGTTCAGTTTGTCTTTCGCCGCCGGGTCGGTCTTGTCGTCGTTCTGGGCGACGCAGCACAGGAACTCGGCCTTGGTCTGCGGCAGCAACAGATGCGGGCTGGCCGGGGTCGCCGTGACCAGGCCGCCGCCGTGGAAGGTGGCGGCCGCGCCGACGCGGTTGGCCGCGACGGCGGCGGTGCGGAAGGTCAGCGGCCCGCCCATGCAATAGCCCTGCACGCCGGCCTTCTTGCGCTTGTCGGTCTGCGGCTGGGCGTCGAGGAAGGCCAGGAAGGCCACGGCGTCGCGCTCGGTGCCGTCGGGGGTCAGGGTGGCGGCCAGGGCGGTGATCTGGCTGCGGTCCTCGGGCTTGGCGAAGTCGAAGCCGTCGCCGGGCGTCGGGGCGCGGCGCTTACGGTAGAAGGGGTTGGGGACCAAGACCACATAGCCCTGGGCGGCCAGCCGCCGGCCGAGGTCGCGGAACACCGGCCGCAGGCCCTGGTTGTCGGTCCAGACCAGCACCGCCGGCCAGGGGCCGCGGCCCTGCGGATGGAACAGCGCCGCGTCGGCGACGCCGTCGGGGGTGGTGATGTCGACGCTCTTCTCGACCGTGACCGCGGCCGCCTGGACGCGGGTCGCGGCCAGGGCGGCGGCCGCGGCGGACAGGCCGAAGGCCCGCCGTGATAGCGACGGCGCGGAGTCGGGGTCTTGGCAGATGTCGTCGTCGCACATGGGAGCCGCCTCGCGGAAAGGATGTCGAGGCGGCGACTGTAGCGGCAGGGCGGCGGGTTCGCCAACCGGCGTTCGCTTGGCGCGGTGCGTCCTTCGAGGCTCGGCTCCGCCTCGCGCCTCAGGATGAGGAAATCCGTACTGAAGGCCTCATCCCGAGGCGCCACGAAGCGGCCTCGAAGGACGCCGGGCCTTACTGGCCCAGGTGCGTCGCCTCGAAGGTCGGGGTCTCGGGGGTGGGCGGGCCCGACGCCTTGTACTGGGTGATCAGCTGGGCCTTGCGGGCCGCCATTTCCGCGCCCAGGGCGTCCATGTCGAGGCCGGCCTTGCGGGCTTGGCTAAACATGCCCTCGCTCCGCTTTTCCTCCTCCTCGACATGGTGCTCGATCATCTCCGACAGCACCTTGACCTTGGCGTCGTAGAACTGCTCGTCGGGGCCGCCGGCCTCGATCTCGGCGATCAGCACCTTGGCGCCGTCGTGCTCGACATAGGCCTCGTCGACCAGGTCCTCCTCGATCTTGCCGCGGCAGGCCGGGTAGAAGATCTCCTCCTCGATCTTGGTGTGGACCGTCAGCTCCAGACAGATCTGCTCGGCGAGCCTCTGCTTGCGGCTGTCGCCCGTCGCCGCTTCGTATTGCGCGAACAGTTCCTCGACCTTGCGGTGGTCGGCCTTGAGCAGGGCGATCGCGTCGGGTTTTTCGATGGTGGCCATGGGTCCGTCCTCCAAATGATCCAGCCCAAACGAGCGGACGGGGGGAGGCGTTCCTCGGTCGGGTGGGCGAC
>JAQGIN010000348.1 GCA_028291125.1 Caulobacter sp. | reverse complement strand
ACGCCCAGAAGGTCCCGGCGGTGTTCGTGCAGCTGGGCGGCCGTCCGGCCAACGTCCCGGCCGCCGGCGCCCCGGCCAACCACTCGCCCTATTTCGACGTCGACGAGGCGGTGTTCGAGACCGGGGTGAAGGCCGAGGTGTTGCTGGCGCTGGATTATTTGGGCGGGAAGTAGAGCTCGATTTCCGACTCTGAATCGCCTTCTTTTCACCCGCCTCCCCGGCGAAGGCCGGGGCCCAGGTGAAACCCAGAGACGCTCCGGATGAATCTGGGTCCCGGCCTTCGCCGGGAAGACGGACGTGGGTTGGGCTGCTTCAATATGAACCTCCCGCCGCGCCGTCAGCTAGAAGGATGAATCATGGCCGACGTCTACGCCCTCGCCCTGTCTCTGGTGCTGATCTCCGCCGCGGTGATGATCCATTTTCACGCCTTGCGGGGCCTGTCGCGGGCGCAGGATCAATGGGCGGTTTCGGGGCGGCTGAAGATCCTGCTGGTGATCTTCGGCCTGATCGCCGCCCACATCCTGGAGGCGGCGGTGTTCGCGGCCGGCTACGCGCTAGGCGAGCATGGCCTGAGCCTGGGAACCTTCGTCGGGACCCCGGTGATGAGCGCCAGCCAACTGTTCTATTTCTCGATCGAGGCCTTCACCACCCAGGGGGTCGGCGACGTCTATCCGATCGGCCCGTTGCGGCTGATCGCCAGCCTGGAGCCCCTGGCCGGCCTGATCCTGATCGGCTGGTCGGGCTCGTTCACCTTCCTGGCGATGGGGCTGGACTGGCGGCTCTCGCCGCGAACCAAGGCACCAGCCGCCGCAACGCCTCCTCCACCTCCGCCGTCGACACCGCGAAGCTGAAGCGGATGAAGCGGTGGCCGTCGACCGGGTCGAAATCGACCCCCGGGGCGGTGGCGACGCCGGTGTCGCGCAGCAGGGCCTCGCAGAAGGCCAGGCTGTCGTCGGTCAGGTGACCGATATCGGCATAGACGTAGAAGGCCCCGTCCGGCGGCGCGATCTTGGCCAGGCCCAGAGACGGCAGGGCGTCGAGCAGCAACTGGCGGTTTTGGCGATAGACGGCGACATGGCCCTCCAGCTCGTCGCGGCAGTCCATGGCCGCCAAGCCGGCGTGTTGGCTCAGCGACGGGGCGGTGAGGAACAGGTTGCCGACATAGGCCCGGGCCCGGTGGACGTGGGCGGGCGGAACCAGCAGCCAGCCCAGCCGCCAGCCGACCATGCTGAAATATTTCGAGAAGCTGTTGACCACCAGGGCGTCGGGCTCGAACTCCAGCATCGAGCGCGCCGGGCCGACATAGGACAGGCCGTGATAGATCTCGTCGCTGACGATCCTGATCCCCCGCGCGCGGCAGACCGCGGCGATGGCCGCCATCTCAGCGTCGGCGATCACCGTGCCGGTCGGGTTGGCCGGGCTGGCGACGATCACCCCGGCCGGGGCCGGATCGAGAGCCGCCAGGTGCGCCGCCGTCAGCTGGAAGCGGTCCTCCGCTCCGCAGGCGATCTCCACCGGGACCAGGTGCAGAGCCTTCAGCGTATTGCGATAGGCGACATAGCCCGGCCGGGCCAGGGCCACCCGGTCGCCGGGCGAGAAGCTCGACGCCAGGGCCAGCACCAGGGCCGGCGAGGCCCCGCAGGTCAGGATGATCCGCTCGGGCTCGACCGCCACGCCATGGGTGTCGGCGTAGTGGCGGGCGATGCGGGCCTTCAGGGCCGGGCTTTCCCAATAGCCGAGGCCGTCGGTGTCCAGCACCCGGTGAGCGGTCTCGATCGCGGCCCGCGGGGCGCCGGTCGAGGGCTGGCCGAACTCCATGTGGATGATCGAGCGCCCTTGCGCCTGCAGCTGGTGGGCCAGGCGGCTGATGGCGATGGCGTGGAACGGGGCGATGTCGGCTTGCATGGAGCGGTGGTAGCGGGGTTTTGGGGCGGCCGTAAGCCCCACATTGGCCCCCACCGGGCCGCTTCGCGACCGCCCGCCCCCAGAGGGGGCGGAGTTAGTCCGCCGCGCCAGCTAAACTCTTCCCCCTCTGGGGGAGGAGGGCCGCAGGCCCGGAGGGGGCGAGTGGTCGGCTACCGCCGCGTCCCCCGCCGAACCCCCTTCGGCAGCCCCCCGCGCGGCTTCGACGTCGGCCCGCGTCGCGCCCCCAGCCTTGGCGGCGGGGCCTTGGGATCCTTCGGGGCCGGGGCGCTGAGCATTTCGAACAGCAGGCCGCCGGTCACCGGCGTGGCCTCGCGCAGCTTGATCTCGACGCTCATGCCCAGCGGCCAGCGCTTGCCCGAGCGCTCACCGACCAGGGCGTGCATGCGGTCGTCGTGGACGAAATATTCGTCGCCCAGGCTGGAGACCGGCACCAGGCCGTCGGCCCCGGTCTCGTCCAGCTTCACGAACAGGCCGAACCGGGTGACGCCGGTGATGCGGCCGCTGAAGGTGGCCCCGACCCGGTCGGACAGGAAGGCGGCGACATAGCGGTCGGTGGCGTCGCGCTCGGCGGCCATGGCCCGGCGCTCGGCATAGGTGATGACCTCGGCGGTGTCCTTGATCTGGGAAACGTCCTGATCGGTCAGGCCGTCGTCGCCTAGCTTCAGGGCGCGGATCAGGGCGCGGTGGACGATGAGGTCGGCATAGCGGCGGATCGGGCTGGTGAAGTGGGCGTAGCGGCTCAGGTTCAGCCCGAAGTGGCCGATATTGTCGGAATTGTAGTGGGCCTGCATCTGGGTGCGCAGCACCACCTCGTTGATGATCGCCGCGTGCGGCCCCTCGCGGGTGTCGGCCAGCAGCTTGTTGAAGCGGTCGGTGCGCGGGGCCTCGCCCTTCGACCAGTTGATGCCCAGGGTGCCGAGGAAGTCGCCCAGGCTCTGGACCTTCTCCTGGCTGGGGGTGTCGTGCACCCGGTAGATCAGCGGCGTGGACTTGGCTTCCAGGGTCTCGGCGGCCGAGACGTTGGCCTGGATCATCATCTCCTCGATCAGCTTGTGGGCTTCGAGCGAGGGGCGGCGGTTGATCGAGGCGATCTCGCCCTCTTTGGTGATGACGATCTTGCGCTCGTCGCTCTCGATAGCCAGCGGCGAGCGGGCGTCGCGACCCTTCTTCAGCAGCAGATAGGCGGTGTAGAGCGGTTTCAGCACCGGATCGACCAGCGGCCCGGCCTTGTCGTCGGGCGCGCCGTCGAAGGCGGCCTGGGCCTGCTCGTAGGACAGCTTGGCGGCGCTGCGCATCAGGCCGCGCACGAACTTGTGGCCCTTCTTGCGGCCGGTGGCGTCGAACACCATCCGCACCGCCAGAGTGGCGCGGTTCTCGCCCTCGCGCAGGCTGCACAGGCCGTTGGACAGCACCTCGGGCAGCATCGGCTCCACCCGGTCGGGGAAATAGACGCTGTTGCCCTTCTCGCGGGCCTCGCGGTCCAGGGCGGTGCCCGGGCGGACATAGGCGGCGACGTCG
>JAQGIN010000335.1 GCA_028291125.1 Caulobacter sp. | reverse complement strand
GCGCCCAGCAATTGAACAAGCAGGGCTATCTGTCCCAGGCCTCGCTCGACACCGCCCTGGCCCGCCAGCAGAGCGCCGCCGCCCAGGTGGCCGCCGCCCAGGCGTCGCAGGGCGAGACCGCCGCCCGTCTGGAGCAGACCTCGATCCGCGCGCCGGTCTCGGGCCTGATCATCCGCCGCAGCGTGACCAAGGGCCAAATCGTCACCGCGGGCAGCGAGCTGTTCCGCCTGGTGCGCGACAACCGCCTGGAGCTCGACGCCCAGATCCCCGAGACCGAGTTGCCGCTGGTCAAGGCCGGCATGCCCGCCACCGTCACCTCCGGTCCGGCCGGCGCCGCCTCGGGCCATGTGCGCATCGTCACCTCCGAGGTCGACAACAAGACCCGCCTGGGCCTGGCGCGCATCGCCCTGTCGGCCCCCGGCGCCTTCCGTCCCGGCATGTTCGCCCGCGCCGAAATCCAGGCCGGCGACCAGATGGCCGCCTCCGCGCCCAGCGCGGCGGTGCTGTACCGCGAAAACCATCCCGGGGTGTTCGTCCTCGACGCCAACAACAAGGCCCACTTCCGGCGCGTGGCGATCATCGCCCGGGCCGGAGACCGCACCGCCATGACCGGCCTCGCCGCCGGCGAACGGGTGGTGGTCGAGGGCTCGGGCTTCCTCGGCGAGGGCGATCAGGTCCGGGTCGGCGCGGCGCCCGCCACCGCCGGCCGCGCGCGCTAGGAGGCGATCATGAAGAACATCTCCTCCTGGGCGATCAAGAACCCGATCCCCGTCATCATGCTGTTCGTGTTGCTGACCCTAGCCGGGGTGCAGGGCTTCGGCGGCATGCGGATCAACAACAATCCCGACGTCGAACTGCCGCTGGTGGTGATCACCGCCGCGCGCCCGGGGGCCGCCCCCAGCGAACTGGAGACCCAGGTCACCCGCCTGATCGAGGATTCGGTCGCCGGCCTGGGCCAGGTGCGCCACATCAGTTCAAACGTCACCGACGGCGTTTCCTCGACGACCATCGAATTCGAGCTGGGCGTCGACCACGAGCGCGCCACCAACGACGTGCGCAACGCCATGTCGAGCCTACGCTCCTCCCTGCCGCAGGACATGCAGGAACCCAATGTCCAGCGCATCGACATCACCAGCGATCCGCTGATCACCTATGTGGTCCGCGCGCCCACCCTCACCCCCGAGCAGCGCAGCTGGTTCGTCGACAACGACGTCAGCCGCGCCCTGCTGGCCATCAAGGGCATCGGCGAGGTCAACCGCAACGGCGGCGTCGACCGCGAGATCCAGGTCGCCCTCGACCCCGACCGCCTAGCGGCGCGCGGCGTCACCGCCGCCCAGGTCAGCCAGGCCCTGGTGGCCAGCAACGCCGACCTGCCCGGCGGCCGCGTCACCTTGTCGGGCTCCGAACGCGCCATCCGCACCCTCGGCGCCGCCGGTTCGCTGGAGCAGTTGCGCGACACCCGCGTGCCGCTGGCCAACGGCTCGAGCGTGCGGCTGGCCGACCTCGGCACGGTGGAGGACCGCTGGGGCGAGCCGCGCACCCGCGCCCGCTTCGACGGCCAGGAGGTGGTGACCTTCAACATGATCCGCTCGCGCGGCGCCAGCGAGGTGCAGACCGCCAAGAAGGTCCGCGAGGTCATCGCCAAGCTCGACAAGGCCCACCCGGAACTGACGATCGAGCAGGTCACCTCCGGCGTCAAATACATCGAAGACAGCTATGTCGCCTCGATCGAGGCCCTGCTGCTGGGCGCCGTCCTGGCGGTGATCGTGGTGTTCCTGTTCCTGCGCGACTGGCGGGCGACCTTCCTGGCCGCGGTGGCCATCCCGCTGTCGTTGATCCCGACCTTCGCCATCCTCGCGCCGATGAACCAGTCGCTGAACGGCGTCACCCTGCTGGCCCTGTCGCTGACCGTCGGCATCCTGGTCGACGACGCCATCGTCGAGATCGAGAACATCGTCCGGCACATGCGCGACGGCAAGACGCCGTACGCCGCCGCCATGGAGGCCGCCGACGAAATCGGCCTGGCGGTGGTGGCCACCACCTTCACCATCGTCGCGGTGTTCGCGCCCGTGGGCTTCATGCCCGGCATCGTTGGCCAGTTCTTCAAGGCCTTCGCCCTGGCCGCCTGCGTCTCGGTGCTGTTCTCCCTGGTCGTCGCCCGGCTGATGACGCCGCTGATGGGCGCCTATCTGCTCAAGGCCCACGCCAAGCCGGACAAGGATCCGGCCTGGATGGCGCCCTATCTGAAGAGCCTCAACTGGTCCCTGGACCACCGCTGGATCGTGTTGGCCGCCGGCTTCGTGATCTTCATCGGCTCGGGCTTCCTGGCCACCAAGCTGCCGTTCGAATTCCAGCCCGCGGCCGACGTCGGCCGCGCGCCGTTCACGGTCGAACTGCCACCCGGCGCCACCCTCGACGAGACCGACGCCATCGCTCAACGGATGAGTCGTGAGCTCCAGGCGAGGCCCGAGGTGGTTAGCGTCTATGCCTCGGTCGGCAGCGGCGGAGTCAACAAGGCCCGCGTCACCGCCGACCTGACGCCCAAGGGCCAGCGGATCAGCCAGGCCGATTTCAGCCGCCAAATGACCGATCAGTTCTCGGCCATTCCAGGCGCGCGCATCGGCTCGGGCTCCGGCGACAACGGCGGCGGCCCCAGCGACGGCACCAGCTACACGCTGCGCCTGCTCAGCGACAACGGCCCGGCGCTGGAAGCCGCCGCCCGTCGGGTGGAGGCCCAGATGCGGACCGTCCCCGGCCTGGCCAATGTCGTCAACACCGCGGCCATCGCCCGGCCGGAGATCGTCGTCACCCCCAAACCCGACCAGGCCGCCCTCAACGGCGTCTCGGCCAACACCATCTCGCAGGCGGTGCGGGTGGCGACCATCGGCGACATCGAGCAGTCGCTGCCGAAATACAATCTCGGCGATCGGCAAATCCCCATCCGCCTGCGCCTGACCGAGGACGCCCGCGAGGACCTGTCGGTGCTCGAGACCCTGCAGGTCCCGACCGCCAGCGGCGTCTCGGTGCCGCTCAACTCGGTCGCCGACGTGCGGTTCGGGGCCGGGCCGTCGCAGATCCGCCGCCAGGACCGCAGCCGGGTGGCCACCATCACCGGCGAGCTGAACGGCATCCGGGTCGGCGAGGCCAGCCAGCGGGTCCACGCCCTGTCGTCGGTCAAGAGCCTGCCTTCCAACGTCAAGGAAGTGCCGGCCGGCGACGCCGAGTTCATCCAGGAGATGGTCAGCGGCTTCCTCGCCGCCTTCATCACCGGCATCCTGTTGATGTATGTCGTGCTGGTGCTGCTGTTCCGCAGCTTCGCCCATCCGGTGACGATCATGGCCGCCCTGCCCCTGGCCATCGGCGGGGCTTTCGCCCTGCTGATCCTAGCCAAGAGCAGCTTCTCGATCTCCACCCTGATCGGCATCCTGATGCTGATGGGCATCGCGGCCAAGAATTCGATCCTGCTGGTCGAATACGCGATCATGGCCATGGCCTCGGGCATGACCCGGCGCGAGGCCCTGCTCGACGCCGCCCACAAGCGGGCCCGGCCGATCCTGATGACCACGGTGGCCATGGGCGCCGGCATGGCTCCCGTGGCCCTGGGCTTCGGCGCCGACGTCGAGTTCCGGGCCCCGATGGCCATCGCCGTGATCGGCGGCCTGATCACCTCGACCCTGCTGTCGCTGCTCTATGTGCCGGTGGTGTTCACCTTCATGGATCGGATCAAGAACTGGGCCGAAAAACACATGGCGAAACTGTTCGCCAGCCAGAAGGCTCACGGTCATGGCCATGGCCGCCCGGTCCCCGACCGCGAGGCGACGCAGGAGCCCTGAACGGACTAGCGGTCGCCCCCCAGGGCGGCCGCATAGGCCTCGGCCTTGAAGCCGACGATCCGGCGGTCGCCGAGATCCAGCACCGGCCGCTTGATCATCGACGGCTGGGCCAGCATCAGGGTCACCGCCTTGGCGGAGTCCAACGACGCCTTGTCGGCGTCCGGCAGCTTGCGGAAGGTGGTTCCGGCCCGGTTGAGCACCACCTCCCAGCCCAGCTCGCCGACCCAGGCGTCGAGCCGCGCCCGGTCGATTCCCGCCGTCTTGTAGTCGTGGAAGACATAGGCCACGCCGTGGCCGTCCAGCCAGGCCCGGGCCTTGTGCATCGTGTCGCAGGCCTTGATGCCGTAGAGGGTGATGATCATGGCGCGCGTCCCCGAGCCCTGCGGTTCGCCGAGCCGGCCATCGACTCGCCGGCGGCGGGACGGCCCTTATGGCCGAGGCGTTCGGGGATTTCGAGGGGCGTCGACGGCCAGCGAGCGCAGATAGGCGTCGAGGTCCTGGATCTGGCC
>JAQGIN010000309.1 GCA_028291125.1 Caulobacter sp. | reverse complement strand
GGTCACCGGAACGGCGTCGGACAGCGGGTTGAAGATGGTCTTGGGCAGCAGGCCATAGGCGGCGACGGCGATGCCCGCGACGATCAGGGCCATGCCCGCCAGCATGCCGGCGTCCATCGGCATGCCGGCCATCTGGTAGCCGTTGTCCTTGCCCATCAGGAACATCGGCAGGTGCAACACCACGCCGATGGTCACCGCCAGGCAGCCGAGTCCGAACGCCAGGAGGTCGCGTCGATCGGAAAGCACCTTGCTGTTCAGCGCCATGTAACCACCCCGCGTCGCCGCGCGCCGACTGCCGCGGCGCGTCCCCCGACGCGACCGCACGATAGAATGACAGCGCTGGCATGGATAGGGGGGCGACGTGGTCGCACCGCGTTCGAACCAAACGGCGGCTGGGGCGCTATGGTGACATGCGCCTCCAGGACTTTTTCATCCGCCGCCCGGTTCTGTACGGGGGCCCCGCCGCCGCCGCCCTGGGCGCGGTCCTGGCCCTGAGCCTGCGGGTCGGCGATCAGGCGGCCCCGTATTCGGAACCGATGAGCGCGCGCCTGGACACCCAGGTCGCCGAGGCCGAGCCGATCGCCTGGCCCAGCGGCAAGGTCCCCGACTATGTGATCGGCACTGACTTCCTGCGCAGACCCGAGCGTTGGGACGCGCCGGTCGAGGTGGCCACCGCCCCGATGGCGGAGGCCTATCAGCCGGTCGACTGGCGGTTCGAACCCGAGCCCCCGCCACGCCCGGCGGTCGACGTCCCCGCCGCCGAGACCCGCTGGCCCTCCAGTCAAGGCGACATCGTCAATGTCAGCCTGCCGGAAGACGCCCCTGCGCAGCCGACTCCCGTGCGGACCGCATCATCGCCGTCCGCCGTCGAAGTGGCCCCGACCTAGTCGGCGTCTTCGGGTTGGGCGTCAGCGCGGGCGAAGAACACCGTCACCCGCATGCCCCCGCCAGGGCTGGACTCGACCTCGACCCGGGCGTTGGCGTTCTGGCGTAGCGACTGGACGATCAAATTACTCAGCTTGCCCGGCCGCGGCCAGACGGCGCCGGACGCCAGGCCGACGCCGTCATCGGCGACGATGACGCGGCAGCCCTTGGCGTCCACCAGGCTGTGCAGGGTGATCGCCCCGCCCTTCCGGCCGGTGAAGGCGTGCTTCAACGCGTTGGTCAGCAACTCGTTGACCACCAGCCCCGCCGGCATGGCGACATTGATCGACACCGGCCAGGTGTCGACCTGAAGATCCAGGTGGATGCCCTCAACGGCGTGGGCGCTCATCACCGCCGAGGCGACCTGGCTGAGATAGACGCCCAGATCGATGGTCTCGACCCTGCCCTCGTCCGACAGCGATCGATACAACAGGCCCAGCGCCTCGACCCGGCCGGCCAGCCGGTCGAACCGCTGGTCCGTGGCGTCCTCCGGCACGTTGCGCGCCTCGATTCGGATCAGGGCGGTGATCATCTGCAGATTGTTGGCCACCCGGTGCTGCAGTTCGAGCAGCAGGACGTCCTTGTCGCGGATGCGCTGTTCGTAGGCGTCGTGATCGACATCGCGGCCGCGCGCCGCGCCGACGAGCGCGAGCATGCGAAACACCGGCGCGCCGTCGTCGTCCTGGATAAGGTTCGACCAGGCCTCGACCGCCCGCGTCTCGCCGTCGGCCCCGAATTCGAAAACGCCGATATAGTCCTGCTCGTCGACCATCACGGCGCTGAGCACGCGGGGTTCGTCGCCGGACGGGGTCGTATGGCCTGGCAGCGCGGTCCACGGCTGCCCCTCGAGGGCCGCGGCCGTCTGGCCGGTCAGGCGCTCGAACTCCAGATTGGCGTAGACGATCCGCTCGACCGGTTGCAGCTCCGACACGGCGATGGCGATCGGCACCTGGTCGAGAAACTGCCGGAACCTGTCGCTTTCGAGGGCTCCGGCCAGATCGGGCGTGCTCAGCAACTGATCGATCTGGCCGTCCTTGTCCGCCACGCCACGCATCCGATTTCCACTGTCAAAAGGTCCGTGGCGGAAGATCCGGCGAACAACAGGCGTCAACACCCTACACCCCGGGCCCCGACCGCGCGAGGCGCGTTTGGGCGCGGGCCGTCGTCCCAGGCCCGACAATCCTCGGCTTTCACCGCCTTGGGCTCGCCTTTTGGCGCGCGGATGGCTACTGGAGCGGCATGAACCAACCCGCCCCCTACACGCCCCAGCAGATCGTCGCCCGCGGACCGCGCCTCGTCGCCGAGGCCGCCGCCGAGGCCATCGACGTCGATCCCGCCCTGGAAGGCGCCACCTATTCGATCCTGGAAGAGGACGAGGACAAGAACGTCTGGCGCATCGACGCCTTCCCGACCACCGCCGACGAGGCGGCCGGCCTGCAGACGCGGCTGGGCGCCTTCCCGACCCTGAAGGTGACCACCGAAGTGCTGGCCGACGCCGACTGGCTGGCCATGGCGCTGTCGGGCCTGCCGCCGGTGCGGGCCGGCCGCTTCTTCGTCTATGGCATGCACGACCGGGGCCGCCTGCCGGCCAGCACCGTCAATCTGCGCATCGAGGCCGGGGCGGCGTTCGGCACCGGCCACCACGGCACCACCGTCGGCTGCCTGCAGGCCTATGACCAACTGATCAAGGCCCGGCGTTTCGGCAAGGTGCTCGACGTCGGGGCCGGCACCGGCCTGCTGGCCATCGCCGCCGCCCGCACCGGTTCGAGGGTGGCGGTCGGCACCGACATCGACCGTCCCAGCGTCCGCATCGCCCGCGAGAACGCCAAGGTGAACCGCGCCGACGCCCGCTTCGTCCACGCCTCGGGCCTGGCCCACCGGCTGGTGGCCTCGCGCGCGCCCTATGACCTGGTGTTCGCCAACATCCTGGCCCGGCCGCTGGTCGGTCTGGCCCAGGACATCAAGCAAGCCCTGGTTCCCGGCGGCACGGTGATTCTGTCGGGCTTGCTGCGCACTCAGGAGCGGTTCGTGAAGGCCGCCTATCTGTCGCGCGGCTTCAAGGTGGTGCGGCGGATCCACCGCGACGCCTGGGCCACCCTGGTGCTGACCCGCGCCTAGCCGGAACTGTGGAGCGCTCCGCCACGTTTCTCTGACCAAGAAACAACAGGCAGGAGCGCCCCATGACCTCGATCGACCCGCAAACGACCCCGCCGCACGTGGTGGAGGTTCGCCGCGAACGCAGCAGCACCGGATGGGTGGTGGCGGGCATCGTCGCCGTCGTCGCCATCGTCGCCGTCGCCTTCATGATCTCCACCCAGCCCGCCTCGCCCACCCAGGACCAGATCCAGCAGGCCCAGGACCAAGGCCGCGCCGTCGGCCAGGTGGAAGGCGCCCAGGCCGGCCTGCAGTCGGGTGCGCAGCAGGCCCAGAGCGCCGCCGAACAGGCGGCCCGTGACGCCAGCGCCGCCGCCGCGGCCGCCCAGCGCTCGACGGCGGAAAGCGCCGCCAGCGCCGCCGACTCGGCCAGCAACGCCGCCGATCGCGCCACCGACCGCGCCAACGACGCCGCCGCCCAGGCCCCACCGCAGACGCCCAACTAAGGGCGGACTTTCCAGCGGAACGCGGCGGGCTTACATCGAAGGCATGCGCCAGACCTTCGATGAATCCACCGAGCCGGGCTTCGGCCCCCGCCACGTTCCGCTGATCCGCGCCGCCATGGCCCGGCAGGGCCTCGACGGCTTCCTCGTGCCGCACGAGGACGAGCACCAGAACGAATACCTCCCCGCCGCCAACGACCGCCTGGCCTGGGCCAGCGGCTTCACCGGCTCGGCCGGGGCCGGGGTGATCCTGCAGGACCGCGCCGCGGTGTTCGTCGACGGCCGCTACACCCTGCAGGTCCGCGACCAGGTCGACCAAGCGGTGTTCGAGATCCGCGACCTCGTCGAGGGCGGTGTGCCCGCCTATCTGGAGACCGCCGCCCCCGGCGCGGTGATCGGCTACGACGCCCGCCTGCACAGCCCCGAAGCGTTGGAGCGCCTGAAGGCCGCCGCCGCCAAGGCCGGCGCGGCCCTGAAAGCGGTCGCGGCCAATCCGCTGGACGAGGCCTGGGGCCAGGCCCGCCCCGCCCAGCCCGCCGCCCCCGTCGTTCCTCATCCCGTCCGCTATGCCGGCGAGGAGTCGTCGTCGAAGCGCGGCCGCATCGGAGCCAGCCTGGCCGCGCTGGGCGCCGACGCGGCGGTGATCACCGCCCCGGCCTCGATCGCCTGGCTGTTCAACATCCGCGGCGGCGACGTCATCCGCTCGCCCCTGCCCCTGGCCCAGGCGGTGCTGAAGGCCGACGGCACGGCGCGGCTGTTCCTCGACCCGGCCAAGGTCACCGCCGACCTGCCGGCCTGGCTGGGCAATTCGGTGTCGCTGGAGACGCCCGACGCCCTCGACGGCGCCCTGGCCGAACTGGCCGGCCAAAGCGTGCTGGTCGATCCGGGCCAGTCCTCGGCCTGGTACTTCGACACCCTGGCCGCGGCCGGGGCGAGGGTGGTCCGCGGCATGGACCCCTGCACCCTGCCCCGGGCCCGCAAGAACGCCGTCGAGATCGCCGGCGCCCAGGAAGCTCACCGCCGCGACGGCGCGGCCCTGACCCGCTTCCTGCACTGGCTGGCCACCGAGGGTCAGATCAATCCGCCCGACGAAAAGGAGGCGGTCGCCAAGCTGGAGGGCTTCCGCGAAGCCACCGGCCTGCTGAAGGACCTGTCGTTCGACACCATCGGCGCCGCCAACGGCCACGGGGCCCTGCCCCACTATCGGCCGACCGAGCGCAGCAACCAGCGGGCGGCCATGGGCTCCTTGCTTCTCGTCGACAGCGGCGGCCAATATCTGGACGGCACCACCGACGTCACGCGCACGGTGGCGATCGGCCAGCCCTCGGTCGAGATGGTCCAGCGCAACACCCTGGTGCTGAAGGGCCATCTGGCCATCGCCCGCCTGCGCTTCCCGGCCGGCACCACCGGCTCGGCCATCGACGCCTTCGCCCGCGCCGCCCTGTGGTCGGCCGGCCTCGATTACGACCACGGCACCGGCCACGGGGTCGGGGTCTATCTGGGCGTCCACGAAGGCCCGCAGCGGATCTCCAAGGCCCCGAACACGGTTCCCCTGCAGGCGGGGATGATCGTCTCCAACGAGCCGGGCTACTACAAGG
>JAQGIN010000291.1 GCA_028291125.1 Caulobacter sp. | reverse complement strand
GTAGAAGTCGACATAGGCGATCAGGCCGTCGCGCGGGCCGCGGCCCTCGACGGCGCGCGCCAGGCGAACCTGGCCTTCCTTGAACATCTGCCCGACGCCGGCGGTGATCAGATCGTCGCGCGACTTGAAGTGGGCGTAGAAGCCGCCGTGGGTCAGGCCGGCCTTGGCCATCACCCCGGCCACGGCGACGCGGTGCGGCCCGTCGGCGCGGATCGCCTTGGCGGTTTCGATCAGCACCCGCTCGCGGGTCTTGGACTTGTGCTCGGCGTCGTAGCGCATGGCCTTGCGGTTCCGGATTATATGATACACATAATATTATCGATCACGATGGGCAAGGGCGAGCATGGACGACGCGACAACCGCCCGGATCGTTCGGGCCGCCCCGGCCGTCATCGATCCGTCGACCCTGCCCGACGCCCGCAAGTTCCTGATCTTCGGGATCATGGCCTTTGGCCAGTTCATGGCCCTGATCGACATCCAGATCGTCGCCGCCTCGCTGAACAGCGTGCAGGCCGGGCTGTCGGCCGGGCCCGACGAGATCAGCTGGGTGCAGACCGGCTATCTGATGGCCGAGCTAGTGATGATCCCGTTCTCGGCCTTCCTGGCCCAGGCCTTATCGACCCGTTGGCTGTTCGCCCTGTCGGCCGCCCTGTTCACCCTCTCCAGCGCCCTGTGCGGCCTGGCCTGGGACATCGAGTCGATGATCCTGTTTCGGGTGATCCAGGGCTTCGTCGGCGGGGCCATGGTGCCGACGGTGTTCGCCACGGGCTTTGCGATGTTCACCGGAAAGCAGCGGGCGATGATCCCGGCCATCCTCGGCATGGTCTCGGTGCTGGCCCCGACGCTGGGCCCCACGGTCGGGGGCTGGCTGACCGAGATCGTCGGTTGGCGCTGGATCTTCTACATCAACATCGTCCCCGGGATCCTGGTGACGGTGCTGGCCATCGCGGTGATCCGCGTCGACCGGCCCAACCTCTCGATGCTCGGCAAGATCGACTATTCGCACCTGCTGGCCATGGCCGTGGCCCTGGGCGGGCTGGAATACGTGTTGGAGGAGGGGCCGCGCCACGACTGGTTCGGCGACCCCAACATCACCCTGGCCGCCTGGCTGGCCTTCGTCGCCTTCCTGCTGTTTCTCGAGCGCTCGTTCCGCTCGGCCGGGCCGATCGTCAAGCTGACGCCGTTCCGCAAGCCGACCTTCGTCTTCGCCTGCGTGTTCAACCTGGTGATCGGTTTCGGCCTCTATTCGGCGACCTATCTGATCCCGGTCTATCTGGGCCGGGTGCGCGGCTTCAACAGTCTGGAGATCGGCACGACGGTATTCGTCACCGGCATCGCCCAGATCCTGTCGACGGTGATCGCCGCCCGGCTGTCGCAGAGCGCCGACCCCCGCTATGTGATCACCGTCGGCCTCGGCCTGTTCGCCGCCAGCCTGTGGTGGACGGCGCACCTGACGCCCGACTGGGGCTTCTACGAGCTGCTGGGCCCGCAGCTGCTGCGCGGCTTCGCCATCATGCTGTGCATCGTGCCCAGCGTCGGCATGGCGCTGTCGGGCTTCGCCATGACCGAGCTGCGCTACGCCTCGGGCCTGTTCAACCTGATGCGCAATCTGGGCGGGGCGATCGGCATCGCCGTGGTCAATACCTGGCTGGGCGACCAGACCCGCATCCACGTGGCGCGGCTGGGCGAGAGCCTGGGGGAATCCGGCCGCGGCGCCCCCGACTTCGTCGCCGGCCTGGCGGGCCAGCTGGCGGCGGTCACCCCCGATCCAGCCAGGGCCCTGCTGATGGCCCAGGGCGAGTTGGCCCAGGTGGTCGGCCGCTCGGCCCTGACCTCGGCCTTCAACGAGTCGTTCCAGCTGATGGCCTGGATGTTCCTGGCCGCCCTGGTCATGGTCCCGTTCTGCCGGCCCGCCCCGCTGACGGGGCCGGCGCCGGTGGATGCCCACTGAGGGGCGGCGCCTTACAGCCGATGCAGGCGCAGCGGCTTGGTGGTTTCCCGGGCGATCAGGCCCTTGGCCTCGAGATCCAGCTGCACGCCCTTCAGCCACCAGCCCGCCGTGGCCCCGCCGGGAAACAGCGCCTCGGGCAGCAGCGGCAATAGCCGCGCCTTGACCTCCGCCACCGTCAGGCCGGGCGCGGCCGCCGGCAGCACCGCGAGGATCGCGTCGCGCATGGCGTGGTACTTGTCGGCGTCGACCCGCACCGGGCGATCGGGGCTGTTGGGGTTCTCCATCGCCACCTTGGCCGAAGCGTCCTTGGTCATGCCGGCACGCCTTCCACCTTGGGCGCGCGAAAGCCCATGGCGGCCCAGGCGCAGGGCAGCTTCCACATGAACTGGCCCGAGTGGGTGGCGTAGTTGGGCACATCCCGCGACAGCGCGACGCCCTCGCGCCGATCGGCGGTCATCACCCGCATCTCCAGCGGCGGCGCGCCGTCGGACAGGCGGTCGCGATACAGGCTCAGCCAATGACCCTTGGTGAAGTCGAGGAACATCGCCGAATTGCAGCAACTGGCGACCATGCGCCGGGTCGTCGACTCCGGCTTGAGCCGATGCGCCCGCAGCCGCTCGCCGCCCCGCACGCATCGGATGCGGTCCTTGCGGTGGAGAACGAAGGCCGTCCCGCCATCGGCGCCGAGCACCGGCGGGGCGCCGGCCAGTTGCTCGATCCGCCGGCCCGCCTCTTGGCAGCTCTCGCAATAGCAGGCGGCGCTGACGATCGACGGGCCCACCACGTCGAACGCGACCTCGCCGCAGCGGCACGATGCGGTCAGGGTCTTTGGCGACGTCATGCTCATCGGGGATCTCCGGTCTCCAGCCTTGAATCAAACTGGACGGTCCAGTACTATGAGTCAATCGAAACACCGACGGAGACCATGGCGAACGCGACGGAGACATCGAGCGAGGCGCCGGGCCGCTCCGAGCGCAAGCGCCGGGCGATCCTCGACGCCGCCACGGAGATCTTCCTGCGGCACGGCTATCTAGGCGCCAGCATGGACGAGGTCGCCGCGCGGGCGCAGGTGTCGAAACAGACCGTCTACAAGCAGTTCGCCAGCAAGGAGGCGCTGTTCATCGCGATCGTCGGCGGCATGACGGGCGCGGCCGGCGACGAGGTGCAGCGCAAGATCGCCGAGCTGGGCGAGCGCGACGATGTCGAACAGCAGCTGCTGGCCTATGCCGAGCGGCAGCTGACGGTGGTGCTGACGCCGCGGCTGATGCAGCTGCGCCGACTGGTGATCGGCGAGGCCAACCGCTTTCCGGACCTGGGCCGGGCGCTGCACGAGGGCGGGCCCGGTCGCGCCATCGCCGGCCTGGCCCTGGCCTTCGCGCGCTGGGCCGACCGCGGCCGGCTGGCGATCGAGGATCCGCGGGTCGCGGCCTCGCATTTCAACTGGCTGGTGATGGGCGAACCCGTGAACCAGGCGATGATGCTCGGCGACGAGGCCATCCCGAAACCGGCGGCGCTGCGCCGCCACGCCGCCGCCGGCGTCCGGGTGTTTCTCGCCGCTTATGGCGTCCGGGCCTGAACCTCCGCCTCAGCAGCGCCCGTCGCTTCCCAAAGGCTGGCACCGCCCGTCGACATCGGCCGGCGGCTTGACGCCGGTCACCGCCGCCAGGGTTGGGGCGATGTCGACGGTGTCGAGCGGCAGGATGCGCTCGCGCCCGGCCGCGCCCGGCCACCAGAAGATGATTGGCACCCGGCGGTCGTAATTCCACGGCGTGCCATGGCCGGCGACATAGGTGGCGCTGGCCGCGGCCATGGTCAGATAGGGCTTGAAGGCGATGAGGATGTCGCCCGAGCGCTCGGGATAGGCGCTGCGGCGCATGCGCTCCTCGACCGAGATCTCGTCGGGCGGGATATCGGCGGCGGCCGGCGGCTCGGTCAGCAGGGCGTCGACGTCATAGGCCGACGACACCACAGGCTGGGCCCGCACCAGGGCCAGGGCGGCGGTGGTGATCCGCGTCCGCTCGACGGGCGGCAGGGCCTTCTTGTCGGCCCCGACCACATAGAGCTGGTTGATGCCGCCGGCCTGGACCAGCGGGTCGAAGGCCAGGCCTAGGCTGGCGCGCAGCTGGGTGTTGATGTCCTTCACCCAGGCCGCGCCCGGCACCCGGCCGGCGTCGTAGCCCTGGGCCTTCAGCCGCTCGGGAAAATCCGAGCCGCCATGGTCGGCGGCCAGCACCACCAGCACCCCGCCCTTGGCCTTGGCGACCTCGGTCAAGAAGCGGCCGAGGCCGGCGTCCAGCCGGGCGATCTGGTCGCACATCTCCGGTCCGCGCGAGCCGTAGCGGTGGCCGATGAAGTCGGTGGCCGACAGGCTGACGGTCAGCACGTCGACCGCCGGGCCGTCGCCGAGGTGGAACTGTTCGCGCAAGCTGGTGGCGGCTCGCAGGGTGGCGGCGTCGGTATAGGGGCTGGCGTAGAGGTCGCGCAGATCACCGGCGGCGTCAGTGGCGGCCGGCGGCGGCAATTGGGCCTTCCAGGTGCGGCCCCCGGTGACATAGGTCGCCTCCAAGGCCTGGCAGCGCTTGTCGGCGTAGGTCCAGACGAACGGCTTTTTCTTCTGCTCGGCGGCCAGCTGGGCGTTAAGGGCCGCCACCGGGGCCAGCTTGGCGGCGGCGGTCTCGCCGGCCCGCACATAGGTGGTGAAACCAAAGCTCGGCTCGAACCAGAAGGTCCCGTCGGCCTTGTGGCCGGCCAGGGTGATGGCGCCGCGGTCCTTGCCGGAGACGCCATAGACCTTGCTGGCCGGCGAGACCGCCTTGAGCCAGTCGCCATAGGTGTCGGCCATCAGCCGCTCGGGGCCGACGCCCGGGGCCTTGGGGTCGTGGGCCAGGGTGACGTCGGCCTCGGCTAGGCAATAAACCTTCACGCCGGTGGCGCGGTCGTGGGTGTCGTTGCTGACGATGCCGGTCTTGTTGGGATGCTTGCCGGTCAGCAGGGTGGAGTGGCCGGGGCAGGTCTCGGTCATGGCGTGCGACTGGTAGCCGCTGGGATAGACCACGCCTTCGCGCGCCAGCCGACCGAGGCCGCCGGTGAACTGTCCGCGCCACTGCTCGAACAGATTGGCGCTGAACTGGTCGATGGAGATCACCACCACCAGCTTCGGGGCCGGGGCGGGGATGTCGGCGGCGCGCGCCAGGGGCGCTTGGCCAAGGCCAAGGCCGAGGACGACGGCCGCGGCGGCCAAGGCGGTTCGTGGGCGGATGATTTGCATGGTCGGCAAACTGCCCGATCGATCGGGTCGAGGGAAGGGCGGCGGCGCACTGTTGTCGTCAGCGACGGAATGTCGGTTTCCCGACGTTTGGGGGCTGTATTCGCCAAGCGCTGCTGTATGGTGACAATGCAACCCTGGGGGGCATTCGTGGTCGACAGGCTATTTTTCCTGCATAACCCCAAGGCTGGCGGCACCTCGGTGATGAGCGCCCTGCGCAAGCTGTTCGACTATCAGCATCAGTGTCCGCGAATCGAGGACGACGCCTTCGAGCACGCCATCCATCGCGGCCGCTACGGCGCCTATCGCGGTTACCGTTTCTACGGCGGCCACTATGGGCGTGACATCTATCGGGCGATCGGCGCAGGCGCCCCGTGCGTCACCAACTTCCGCCAGCCGGTCGAGCGCATCCTGTCGCTCTATCGCTATTTCCGCCACAGCGTCGATCTCGACGCGGCCCAGCTGGCCACGCCGCGCTACGCCGCCGTGCGACTGGCCAAGACCTTGTCACTGGACGACTTCGCCACCTGCGACGAGCCGGCGATCACGCTGCACACCGCCGACCATCATTTCCGTCAACTGACCGGCTCGGGCTGGTCGCCGACGGTGGAGGGCTCCTTGACCGACGCCATCGCCCTCATCGACACCATGCCGTGGTTCTTCGTCTGCGAGACCCCCCAAGCCTCGATGCTGTGGGCGCGGCGGGTGTTCGGCGGCGCGATCGACACCGTGCCACGGCTCAATGAAACCGGGGCGACGGCTCAAGCCGCCGCCGCCGATCTAGGCTCCAGGGCCCGGACGGTCCTGGAGGAGCGCAACCAGCGCGATCAGACCCTCTATCAGCACGCCGTCGGCCTGCTGTTTCGCGCCACGACCCCGATCGCCCGCCGCGCCTAGGCCTGGCCGATATAGCGGATCAGCGCCGCCATGTGCTCGATATAGGCTCCGGTCGAGATGCCGATCTTCGGGTGGTCGGTGATGTAGGGCGAGGTGTCGGTGGCGTCGCCGACCCGGGTCTGGGAGAAGTCGCCCGGGGTCGGGGTGGGCGAGCCGTCGCCGATATAGGGATTGCTGGTCGCCTTCAGTTCGGTCGGCCACCAGCCCTCGCTGTTGAGGCTGGCCACCAGCTGGGCGGCGGCTTCGGGCGAGCCCTTGCCGGCGTCGCCCTTCAGCACCCCGACATTGAGGTCGGAGACTGAGACGTCGCCGGTGGTGAAATAGCGCGGCAGGGTCTGGGCGCCGGCCTTCAGCGGCGAGGCCTTGCTGGCCACCTCCGGCGGGGTGGCCTTCAGCTTCGCGTAGCGGGCCCGCAGCTCGTCGACCTTCACCGCCCGGAACGACGAATAGTGCACCACCGTGCCCTCGGGATCGTCGCTGACATAGTACTCGCCGTTGACGACGTTGCTGCCCTTGCGGTGGACGTACAGCGGCCGGCCGGTGCCGATCTCGATGAAGGTCGGATAGCGTGGCTTATTGGGCATGACATTGTCGGGCAGCTTGACCGAGTCCAGCCAGGCCAGGGCCTCGGGCAGGCGCGCCAGGTACTTCGGATCGCCGGTCAGCTCGTAGAAGTCCATCATCGCGGCGATGTTGCCGCCGGTGGTGTGGGTGGCGAAAGCCTTGGGCTCATAGGTGCGCGCCCCGGCCGGCCTCAGGTCATTGACCGTGTGCTGCAGGCCCCAGGCCGGCTGCGGCTGCGGCTGCTGGCAGGCGACGAAGCAGTCCATGGCCCGGCGGATCGGCTCGAGCACGCGTTTGTCGCCCAAGGCCTGCCAGACCATGATCAGGAACTTGATGTTCTCGCCGGCGACGTCGTCGTTGAAGGTGATGAAGCCGGTATAGTCGGGATTGCCGTGGTGGTGGAACTCGTCCTTCAGCGGGAAGCGCTGCGGCCAGCCGCCGATCGGATACTGG
>JAQGIN010000290.1 GCA_028291125.1 Caulobacter sp. | reverse complement strand
CGTGCACCGAGAGCAGCCGCGGCCGCCCGATCGCCCGCACCCCCGCCTCCTCGGCCAGCTCGCGGACCACCGCCTGTTCGGCGCTCTCGCCCCGCTCCACCCCGCCGCCGGGCAGGTGCCAGCCGGGAACATAGGTGTGCGACACCAAAAGCACCTTGCCGTCGGCGTCGGTGACCAGGCCCCGGACCCCCAGCGTCAGGCCGCGGCGCAGCCGAAACCAGGCGTGAATGAGCGGGCGGGCGAGGGGTTCGACGCGGCGGAGCCAGAGCATGGCGGCGATCCTAGCCCGCCGCGCGCTTGCGGTCAGCGGCGCGCGACGCTAAAGCCGCAGCATCTTCAGTTTCCAGCGGAGCCGCGCCAATGACCGCGATCCTCGTCCTCGCCATCTTCCTCGGCGTCATCTGCGCCCTCAACGTCTTCGAGTTCGGCCGTCTCGACTAGGCCCATGACCCCGTCCCGCGGCGCCGCCCTGGTCACCGGGGCCGGCCGGCGGATCGGCCGGGCCCTGGCCCTGGCCGCCGCGCAGGCGGGCTTCGACGTCGCCGTGCACTACCGCGCCTCGGCCGACGAGGCCCGGGACACCGCCGACGCCATCGTGGCGCTCGGCCGCCGCGCCGTCCTCCTCGACGCCGACCTGACCGTCGAGGACCAGGTCGCCCCGCTGATCGCCCGCGCCGCCCAGGCCCTCGGGCCGGTGGCCCTGCTGGTCAACAGCGCCTCCACCTTCGCCGACGACCGGCTCGAGACCCACGACCGCGCCAGCTGGGACGCCCATGTCGAGACCAATCTGCGGGTCCCGGTCGTGCTGTCCCAGGCCTTCGCCGCCGCCCTGCCGCCCGAGGTCGAGGGCCTGATCGTCAATATCGTCGACCAGCGGGTCCGGCGGCCCAATCCGCAATTCTTCAGCTACAGCCTCAGCAAGGCCGGCCTGTGGTGGGCGACCCAGACCATGGCCCAGGCCCTGGCCCCCCGCATCCGCGTCAACGCCATCGGCCCAGGGCCGGTGCTGCCCTCGGTCCACCAGGCGCCGGGCGAATTCGAGGCCGAGGCGGCGGGCACCCTGCTGCGGCGCCGCGCCACCCCCGACGATGTCGCCGCCGCCCTGCGCTACCTCATTGACGCGCGGTCGGTCACGGGCCAGATGATCGCCGTCGACGCCGGCCAGCACCTGGGCTGGCGGACGCCCGACATCATCGGCCCCTGAAAGGCGCATGCGTGCAGGCTTCGCCCGTTCCCGTCCCCGCCGCCGAGCCCGCCCGGGTGATCGTCACCAAGGTGTTCGTGCGCGGTCTCAAGGTCGACGCCCAGATCGGCGTCTATGACCACGAGCACGGCCGCTCGCAGCCGCTGGTGGTCGATGTCGAGCTCGACGTCGCCGTCAGCCATTGCGATCGCCTGGGCGACACGGTGAACTACGAGACCATCGGCGAGGCGGCCCGCGCCATCGCCGCCGCCGGCCATATCGACCTGGTCGAGACCTTCGCCGAGCGGCTGGCCCAGGCCTGTTTCAGCGACTCCCGCGTCACCCGCGCCCGGGTTCGCGTCGAAAAGCCCCTGGCCCTGGCCCCCCACGCCGCCGCCGCCGGGGTCGAGATCACCGCCGTCCGCGCCTAGATCACCCTAGGGCTTGGCCTGGCTCTCGAGGACGCGCAGCAGTTCGTCGCGGCCGACCGCCCCGGTGACGTCGATCCGCAGCCAGTCGCCGCCGCTCTTCACGTCGGCGAAGGTTCCGGCCGGATCCTCGTGGAAATGGAGCCAGGCTCTGGCGCCGCGATAAAAGACGCCGCGCTGGCGTTCGGTCAGGAACGCGAACACCCTCACCTGCGCCAGCCAAGGCTCCAAGGCGTCCAAGGTCGCCGCGCCCGCGTGCCGCATCGCCCCTCCCCAGCAGGCCTGTCTCGTCATCGCCAGGGTACGCCCGCGCGCCGCGACGCGCCATGGGACGGCCTCGCGATCCGCCCTCCGCCCCAGGTTACGCCAGCTTCATTTGCCAGAACGCGGGTTTGGCTCCAGCATCAGGGTCCCCGGAGCGCCCCGACGCGCTCCTTCGCGCAAGGACCGCTCTTCCATGAGCCCGATCGACTCCTCGCCCGACCCCGATCTGCCGCCGACCTTGTCCCAGGACAAGACCATGGCGATGGTGATCTACATCCTCTACCTGGTCGGCCTGACCAACGGCCTGACGGCGATCATCGGCCTGGTCCTGGCCTATGTCAGCAAGCGCGACGCGCCGGCCTGGCTGCAGAGCCACTACGTCTTTCAGATCCGCACCTTCTGGATCTCGCTGCTGTTCGCCGCCATCGGCTGCCTGCTGCTGGTCATCGGCGTCGGCGTGCTGATCCTGGCCGCGGTCGGGGTGTGGATCGCCGTGCGCTGCGTCCTGGGCCTGATGAGCCTGATCCGCGGCGAGGCCTATCCCAACCCGCAAAGCTGGATGATCTGAGATGAGCGACGTCGTCAGCCGCCCGCACGATGACAAGGTCCTGCCCTATGTCGTCTACGCCCTCTATCTGCTGGCCCCGTTCAACGGCCTGACCGCCGTCATCGGCCTGATCCTGGCCTATGTCAGCCGGCCAACCGCCGGGCCGGTGACCGAAAGCCACTACACCTTCCTGGTCCGCACCTTTTGGCTGTCGATCGGCTGGTGCCTGATCGGCCTGGCCCTGGTGCTGGTCGGGGTGCCGCTGCTGATCGTGCTGATCGGCGTGCCGGTGATGCTGGCCGGGGCGCTGATCCTCGGCGTCATCGGCCTGTGGTTCGTGGTGCGCTGCGTGGTCGGACTGGTGTTCCTGTCGCGCGGCGAGGCCTATCCGCGGCCGCGCAGTTGGCTGATCTGAGCCCTCGGCGTTCGCCTACGAGTTGAGACGGCTCGACGACAGCTTGACCATGGGATGTTCTCGCCAATCCGCCGGATGACGTCTTGGGGGAGACGGCGGGCGGGCTCGCACCGCCGCGGGGATCAAGTCCCGCGGCGTCGCGGTGTTCGGCGCGCGCCTGTGGGGGGCCATGGCGCGCGGTCGGACGCCGGTCTTCCGGGCCGCCCACGGTCCGCGGGGGGCGGCGGCGCATGAGCATGACGCCGCCGCCTTGCCCGATCGCGGCCTCGCGGGCTTGCCGTCAGGCGCCCTGGACGGGCACAAGACTGCCAAAACCTCCTCCCCCGCAACCGATGAGTCGCCATGTCCGCCCCCCTCAAGACCAGACTCGCCCGGGCTTTCCGCGGCCTGACGAGCGCCGAGGAACCGTCCGTCGCCCCGCCCGCGCCCGCCATGGCCACGGACCTCGATTTCCACCCCCTTGACGCCACCTTCCTGCTGGACGATCCGGCCATCGCCCGCCTGCTGGACAAGGCCGAGGCGGTCCTGGAATCGACGCCGTCGGCCCAGCGCCCGGCCCTGTTCGC
>JAQGIN010000285.1 GCA_028291125.1 Caulobacter sp. | reverse complement strand
GGCGCGGCGTGGTGCTGATCGGCCATTCCCAGGGCTCGATCATCCTGCTGCGGCTGCTGAAGGAAGAGATCGACGGCAAGCCGATCCAGAAGCAGCTGGTCTCGGCCCTGGTGCTGGGCTGGAACACCCCGGTCGACCCCGTGGCGCGGACCTATGGCTCGATCCCGCTGTGCGCGGCGACCGGCCAGACCGGCTGCATCGTCGCCTATACGAGCTTCCGCGCCGACGCCCCGCCGACCCCGGCCAGCGCCTTTGGCCACGTGCAGGAGGCCGGCAAGGTCGAAGCTTGCGTCAATCCCGCCGCGCTCGGCGGCGGCTCGGCCCCCCTGCGCGGCTATTTCGGGGCCCGCTCGATCGCTCCCAACAATCCCCAGCCGCGGATCTGGGCCAAGGGGTTGAGCATCGACACCCCGTTCGTCGCCGTCCCGGGCCTGGTCAGCGCCGAATGCGTCAGCCAGGGCGGCCTGACCTATCTGGCGATCACCGTGCACGGCGACCCGGCCGACCCGCGCGTCGACGACATTCCCGGCGACCTGATGGTGCTGGGAACGCGGGTGCGCGACTGGGGCCTGCACCTGGTCGACGTCAACCTGGCCATGGGGGATCTGGTGGGGTTGGTGGGCGAGCAGTCCAAGGCCTACGGGGCGAGGAAGTAGAGGGCGGCGGCTTTCCATTGACGCCCACCCACTCCCGTCTTCCCGGCGAAGGCCGGGACCCAGATTCATCCGGGACGGCCCGTGGGCTTCACCTGGGCCCCGGCCTTCGCCGGGGAGACGGGGGAAATTGAAGCGAGCTCAAAGAAAAGCCCCTCCCTCGGCGTGCGAGGAAGGGGCTCTTTCAGTCCATGAACGCGGTTGCTACTTCCCGGTCACGCCCCGGAAGACTGTGACCCCCAGCAGCAGCACGATCACGAAGCCGATCAGGAACAGGAAGAATAGGATCTTGGCGATGCCGGCGGCGGCCCCGGCCACGCCGGTGAAGCCGAGCGCGCCGGCGATCACGGCGACGATGGCGAGAATGATGGCCCATTTCAGCATGATGCGTTTCCTTGTGAACCGAGCTTTTCGAGCTTCAGCGAGGTCAACGCCGCTTGCCGGCGCGGCGTTCCTTGTTTTCGCCGCGCAGGATCGCTAACCGGTTAGCCATGGCCTCCAAGCCCGAAAGCCCGATCGAACCGTTCAAGCGCGCCCTGGCCCACGCGGCGCGGTCGCTCGCCGAAATGCCCGACCTCGAGGTGGTGTTCTCGGGCGACGGCCCGTCGCTGGTCGGCAAGCGCGCGACCCTGCCGCATCCGCCCCGCGACCTGAACCCCAAGGAGGCCGCCCGCATCCGCGGCCTGGCCGACCAGATGGCCCTGCGGCTGTCGCACCACGACCCGGCGGCCCACGCCCGCGCGCGGCCGCAGTCGCCCGACGGCCAGGCGGCCTTCGAGTCGCTGGAGCAGGCAAGGCTGGAGGCGATCGGCGCCAACGCCTTGGGCGGGGTGCGGGCCAATCTCACCGCCGCCCTGGAGTCGCGGCTGGAGAAGCAGGGCCTGACCCGGGCGGTGGCCTTCGACCGCGCGACCGCGCCGATGGCCGAGATCCTCGGCCTGATGGCCCGCGAGCGCCTGACCGGCGACGCGCCGCCGGACGGGGCCAAGGCCCTGGTCGATATCCTGCGGGCCGAGATCGAGGGCAAGGCTGGCCGCGACCTCGACCGGCTGCTGGCCGCCATCGACGACCAGGCCGCCTTCGCCCGCGTCACCCGCGAGATCCTGCGCGACCTGGAGCTGGGCGAGGAGATGTCCGACGCCACCGAGAGCTCGGACGAGGACGAGGGCGAGAAGGACCAGCAGGACCAGAGCGGCGAGGACGATCAGGACGACGGCGAGGGCGAGCAGCCGCAAGGCTCCTCGACCGAGGACACCGAGGCCTCGGACCGCGACGGCGAGGCCGGCGACGAGGAACTGACCCAGACCGACGAGGCCGGCGATCCGCAGGACAGCGACGAGGCCCCGGAGATGGGCGACGGCGCCAAGCCGGCTCGGCCCGACGGTCCCGGCGAGGGCCGCGGCGAGCCGGCCTACAAGGTGTTCACCACCGCCTTCGACGAGATCACCCCGGCCGAGGACCTGTGCGACGCCGAGGAGCTGACGCGCTTGCGCGCCTATCTCGACCAGCAGCTGGCGGCGCTGTCCAGCGTGGTTTCGCGCCTGGCCAACAAGCTGCAACGCCGGCTGCTGGCCCAGCAGAACCGAGCCTGGACCTTCGATCTCGAGGAGGGGATGCTGGACGTCGCCCGCCTGACCCGGGTGATCATCGACCCCACCGCGCCGCTGTCGTTCAAGCAGGAGGAGGACGTCGAGTTCCGCGACACCGTCGTCACCCTGCTGATCGACAATAGCGGCTCGATGCGCGGCCGGCCGATCATGGTCGCCGCCGTCTGCGCCGACATCCTGGCCCGCACGCTGGAGCGTTGCGCGGTCAAGGTCGAGGTGCTGGGCTTCACCACCCGGGCCTGGAAGGGCGGCTCCAGCCGCGACGAATGGATCAAGGCCGGCAAGCCGCCGTCCCCCGGCCGCCTCAACGACCTGCGCCACATCATCTACAAGAGCGCTGACGCGCCCTGGCGGCGGGCCCGCAAGAACCTCGGCCTAATGATGCGCGAGGGGCTGTTGAAGGAGAATATCGACGGCGAGGCCCTGATGTGGGCCCACCAGCGGCTGATCGGCCGGCCCGAAGCCCGCCGCATTCTGATGGTGATCTCCGACGGCGCGCCGGTGGACGACTCCACCCTCAGCGTCAATTCGGGCCACTATCTGGAGCGCCACTTGCGCCAAGTGATCGGCGAGATCGAGACCAAGAGCCCGGTGGAGCTGATCGCCATCGGCATCGGCCACGACGTCACCCGCTATTACCGGCGGGCGGTGACCATCGTCGACGTCGAGCAGCTGGGCGG
>JAQGIN010000244.1 GCA_028291125.1 Caulobacter sp. | reverse complement strand
GCCGCGCCCTGCCGGAGGTGCTGGCGCGGATCGAGACGATGTCCGGGCGCTACGGCCTGCGGGTGGTCAATGTCTTCCACGCCGGCGACGGCAACCTGCATCCGATGGTGCTGTACGACAGCAACATCCCCGGCCAGTTGGAGGCGGCCGAGGCCTTCGGCGGCGAGATCCTGGAGCTGTGCGTCGAGGTCGGCGGCGTGCTGACCGGTGAGCACGGGGTCGGGGTCGAGAAGCGCGACCTGATGCACAAGCAGTTCACCAAGGTGGACCTCGACCAGCAGCAGCGGCTGAAATGCGCCTTCGACTCCGACGCCCTGCTCAATCCGGGCAAGGTGTTCCCCGAGTTGTGCAAATGCGCCGAGCTGGGCCGGGTGCACGTGCACGGCGGCCGTACGCGCTTCCCCGACCTGCCGCGGCTGTGATGAACGCCGTCCTCAAACCCGCCGACGCCGATGACGTCGCCGAGGCCGTCGCCGAGGCCCTGGCGGACCAGCGCACGCTGGAGATCGTCGGCCGCGGCTCGCGCCGCGGCTATGGCCGGCCGGCCCGGGCCGACGCCGTGCTCGACCTCTCGGCGCTGAGCGGGATCGTCGACTACGACCCGGCCGAGCTGGTGCTGACCGCCCTGCCCGCCACGCCGCTGCGCGACATCGCGGCGCTGCTGGCCGAGCATGGCCAGTGCCTGCTGTTCGAGCCGCCCAGCTTCAGCGCCCTGTGGGGCGGGACCGAGGGCGACGGCAGCCTGGGCGGGGCCCTCAGCCAGGGCCTGGGCGGCCCGCGCCGCCCCAGCGCCGGCGCGCCGCGCGACCACTTCCTCGGCTTCAAGGCCGTCAACGGTTTCGGCCAGGCCTTCGCCGCCGGCGGCCGGGTGGTCAAGAACGTCACCGGCTACGATCTGCCCAAGCTGTTCGCCGGGGCCATGGGATCGCTGGGCGTGCTGACCGAGGTGACGGTGCGCGCCCTACCCCGACCCGCCGCCCGCGCCACCCTGGCGCTGAGCGGCCTGAGCGATGAACGAGCCCTGTGGGCGATGACCGCCGCCCTCAACAGCTCGTCCCAGGTCAGCGGCGCCGCCCACCTGCCCCAGGGCCTCGACGGCGCCAGCGTCCCCCTCACCCTGCTGCGGCTGGAGGGGGTCGAGATCTCGATCGCCGCCCGCCTGGCCCACCTGACGACCTTGCTCGGAACCCTCGGCCCGGTCGATCGCTGGGACGATCCCACCACCCAGGCGGTCTGGCGCGACCTGGCCGACCTGCGGGCCTTCGCACCGTCGGCCGACGCCCTGGTCTGGCGGGTGTCGCTGCCGCCGGCCGCCAGCGTCGCCTTCACCGCCCAACTGCCGCGTCAGCTCGGGGCGCGGTGGATCTATGACTGGGGCGGCGGGCTGGTCTGGCTGTTCCTGCAACCGGCCGATCACGCCCACGCCATGGTCGTGCGCCAGGTGCTGCGCGACACCGCCGGCCGCGACGGCCACGCCACCCTGCTGCGCGCCCCGGCCGCCGTGCGCGGACGGGTCTCGCCGTTCCAGCCGCTGGAGCCGGGCCTGGCCGCCCTGACCCAGCGGGTCCGGCGGCAGTTCGATCCGGAGGGGTTGTTCAACCCCGGCCGCCTCTACGAAGGTCCCTGACGGCGATGCAGACCCATTTCACCGACGCCCAGCTGGCCGACGCCGACTACGCCGACTCCAACCAGGTGCTGCGCAACTGCGTCCATTGCGGCTTCTGCACCGCCACCTGCCCGACCTATCTGCTGCTGGGCGACGAGTTGGACAGCCCGCGCGGCCGCATCTATCTGATCAAGGACATGCTGGAAAAGGGCGGGCCGCCGGCCCCCTCGACCGTCAAGCACGTCGACCGCTGCCTCAGCTGCCTCAGCTGCATGACCACCTGCCCGTCCGGCGTGAACTACATGCACCTGGTCGACCACGCCCGCGCGTATATCGAGGAGCACCATCATCGACCGCTGCCCGAGCGCGCCCTGCGCGCCCTTCTGGCGACGGTGCTGTCGCGGCGGCCGCTGTTTCGGCTGTCGCTGAAGATGGCGCGGCTGACCCGGCCGCTGGCGCGGTTCCTGCCGGGACGGCTGAAGGCGATGGTGGCCATGGCTCCCGAGGTCCTGCCCAAGCCCGGCGTGTCCGAGACCCCGGCGGTGTTTCCCGCCCAGGAGCCGCGGCGGGCGCGGATGGCGCTGCTGTCGGGCTGCGTGCAGCCGGTGCTGCGGCCGGCGATCGACGACGCCGTCGTGCGCCTGTTGACCCGGCACGGGGTCGAGGTGGTGGTGGCGCGCGGCGCCGGCTGCTGCGGGGCCCTGGCCCACCATCTGGGCAAAGCCCAGGCCCTGAACCACTTCGCCAAGGCCAATATCGTCGCCTGGGAGCGCGAGCTGCAGAACGACGGCCTCGACGCCATCGTCGTCACTGCCTCGGGCTGCGGCACGGTGCTGAAGGACTACGGCTTCCTGCTGCGCGAGGAGCCTGAGTGGGCGGCGCGAGCCGAGGCGATCGCGGCGCTGTCCAAGGACGTCACCGAGGTGCTGGCCGAGCTGGGCCTGCAGCCGGCGGTGGTCGTCACCGGCCAGACCGTCGCCTATCATTCGGCCTGCTCGATGCAGCACGGCCAGACCATCACCGTGCAGCCGCGCGCCCTGCTGGCCCAGGCCGGGTTCAAGGTGCGGGAGATCCCCGAGGGCCACATCTGCTGCGGCTCGGCCGGCACCTACAGCATCCTGCAGCCGGAACTGTCGGGACAGCTGCGCGCACGCAAGCTGGCCAATATCGCCGGCCTCGACGCCGAGGTGGTGGCGACCGGCAATATCGGCTGCATGACCCATCTCGAGGGCGACGGTAGCCCGCCCTTCGTCCACACCGCGGAGCTGCTCGACTGGGCGACCGGCGGGCCCCGTCCGGCCGGCTTGGGCCCGTCACGGGACGCCTAGAGGAAGTCGTCGATCTCGCGACGGGGCTTGCGCCTGGGCCGCTCCCACATGATCCCCGGATAGCCCTTCAGCGGCGCCAGCGGCGCGCCCGTATAGGCCCAGTCGGGGGCCTCGCGCAGCGAGGCGTGATAGCGCGGCTCACGGCCGGTGCGTTCGTCGAACAGCGCCCGGGGCAGGTTGACCATGGTCGGCGAATGGCTCCGCTCGTAGGTCAGCGGCGTGCCGCACCGGCCGCAAAAGCTGCGGGTGGTCCCCGCCACCTTGTCCTCGAACCGGGTGATGGCCTCGGCCCCCTGGAGGATCCGGAAGCGGCTGCGATAGCTGCCGACATAGGTGGCGTAGGCGCAGCCCTGGGCGCGGCGGCTGGTCTCGGCGTGGTCGTGCCAGGCCCAGCGGGCCGGGACGTCGATCTCCAGCCGCACCGCGCCGCAGACGCAAGCGCCCGTCGCCTGCACCGCGGAGGCCTTGCGGGTCTTGGGAGGGCTTGCCGCCTTGCGCATCACGAACCTCGACTCCTCGAAGACCGCGATTAGAGGCTGGCGCGCGGGCGCGCGCCAGCCCGCGTCGCCCTAGGGCAGCGCGTAGGCGATCAGATAGTCGCCCTGCTTGTTGCGGAACGAGGTGTGGCCGCCGGCCGAGATGAGCATGTACTGCTTGCCGGTGGCGCTCAGACGGAAGGTCATCGGCGTCGCCTGGGCGGTGGCCGGCAGGCGGCCCTTCCACAGTTCCTTGCCGGTGTCGGTGCTGAAGGCGCGGACATACTGGTCGGTGGTCGCGCCGACGAAGGTCAGGCCCGAGGCGGTGGTCATGGTGCCGCCCTGGTTGGGGGTGCCCAGCTTGAACCAGAACGGCCAGGGCGCGATGTCGCGGCCGGTGCCCAGGGTCACGTCCCACTTGCGCTTGCCGGTGCCCATGTCGAGGGCGGTCAGGCGGCCCCACGGCGGCTTGACGCAGGGCGCGCCGAACGGCGACAGGAAGCTCTCGCCCTTCAGCCGATACGGCGTGCCGATCAGCGGCGAATAGCCGTCGCTGCCGGCGTGCGGGGCCAGGTACTGGATGCCGGGCATGCTGGTGCTGTTGACCAGCAGCAGGTTGCGCTTGGGATCCCAGGACAGGCCGCCCCAGTCCATGCCGCCCAGGCTGGTCGGATAGACCAGGGTCGGGGTCGAGCCCAGCGGCGTGAACAGGCCCTCGTTGCGCAGGGTGCGGAACTTCTTCAGGCAGGCCCCGCGGTCATAGGGGGTGAAGCCCCAGATCTCGGCCTCGGTGATCTTCTTGATCCGCAGCGGATGCTCGGGCAGCACCGGGATCGGCTGGGTCGGCGAGGCCAGGTGGCCCTCGACGCCGCCGCGCGGCACGGGGGTCTCGATCACCGGGAACAGCGGCTTGCCGGTCTCGCGGTTGAGCACGAAGACGTAGCCCATCTTGGTGGCCTGGGCGAGCGCCGGCACGGTCTTGCCGTCCTTGGCCTTGAACTCGAACAGCAGCGGCTGGGCGGGGGTGTCGTAGTCCCAGATGTCCTTGTGGACGAACTGGTAGTTCCACACCACGGCGCCGGTCTCGACATTCAGCGCCACCACCGAGCTGCCGTAATAGTCGTAGTCGCCCTTGCCGATGACGTCGTCGATCTGCGGCGTGCCGGTGGGCAGGAAGATCAGCTTGCGCGCCAAGTCCACCGACATCGGTCCCCAGACATTGGGCGTGCTGCGCGGATAGCTGCCGTCGGTGGGCGCCGGGGCGCTGGGCGCGGCCCCGGTCCAGGCCCAGACCACGGCGCCGGTGCGGGCGTCGAAGGCGCGGACCACGCCGCCGGGCATGTCGATATTGTGGAAGTCGATGATCTTCGAGCCGGTGATCACCAGATCGCCGGCGATGGTCGGGGCCGACGACACGCCATAGAGGCCGCGCTTCTCGACCGGGCCCAGGGCGTTGTGCAAGTCGACCTCGCCGCCGGCCCCGAAGTCGGCGCACTTGCGGCCAGTCAGGGCGTCCAGGGCCAACAGCCGGCCGTCGATGGTCCCGGCGAAGATCCGCTGGGCGCACTGGGCGGTGGGCGACGCGGCCTTGGCGTCGCGCCAATAGGAGACGCCGCGGCAGGTGATGACGGTCGCGCCCCGGGTGTCGGGCTTGGCGTCGTACATCCACTTCTGGCGGCCGGTGGTCGGGTCCAGCGCCGTGATGCGAGCGCGCGGGGAGCAGGTGTACAGGGTGTCGTTGGCCAGGATCGGCGTCGCCTCGACGGCCAGGCCCAGGCGCTTCTCGCCCTTGGGCACCAGGTCGCCGGAGCGGTAGGTCCAGGCCACCTTCAGCTTCTTGACGTTTTGCGGGGTGATCTGGTCGTTGGCCGAATAGTGGCTGCCGGCGTCGTCGCCGCCCCACCGGCCCCAGCCGGCGACCGTCTGGCTGGCCGGGGTTCCTGGCCGCGGACCGCAGCCCGCGACGAGAAGCACGGCCAGAGCCGCCAGCGCCCAACGGCTTGCGATACGTCGCATGGTCTCTCCCCCGGCCGAGGCCGATCTTCGTTGCTTCATCACGGTCGAGGCGCGCCCCGCGAACGGGACGCGCCTTTCAGGTCTGTGGTCGCCGGTCTGGCTAGAACTTGAAGCGCAGGCCGGTGGTGTAGTAGCGCCCGACGACGTCGAACAGCGCCTGGACGGTGGGATAGGAAATCCCCGGCTGACCGGCCACCACCGGCACCAGCGGCGGCTTCTTGTCGAGCAGGTTGTTGACGGTCAGGAAGGCCTCGAAATTGCGCTCGCTGACCTCGAACTTGTAGCTCACCGTGGTGTCGAAATAGGTCACGGCCGGGATGTCGTTCTTGACGAAGATGATCGCCGGATCGCGGGTCCGCTGGGTCTTGCCGATGTAGCGGGCCTGCAGGTTCACCGCCAACGGGCCGTCGGAATAGTTGGCCGACAGATTGATCCGGTGTTGCGGCGTGCCGCCGGTGTTGGCCGTCTGGGTGATGGCGCTGGTGGCGCCCGCCTGGGCCTTGCGGCTGGGGTTGTAGCCGCCGATCAGTCGGAAATCGACGCGGCCGTCCGAGCCGTCGAAGATCCGATCCAGCGGCAGCCGGTAGGAGACGTCGTAGTCGATGCCGTGCAGGTACGACTTGGCCTGGTTGAACGGCACCTGGCGGGTGGCGGTCGGGAAGTTGGCCGGCGAGCGGTCGGCGAAGCCGAACGGCCGGATGATGTATTGGCAGAGGGGGGAGGCGCCGTTGCTGGCCTCGCACTCCTGCTGGGCGCGATCGAGATCGAGGTTGGTGATCGCGTTGGTGATCTTGATGTCATAATAGTCGATCGAGGCGGTCAGGCCCGGGATGTAGCTGGGCTGCCAGACCACGCCGGCGGTGTAGGTGTTGCCCTCTTCCGGCTGCAGGTCCGGATTGCCGCTGGACAGGCTGACGACATTGGCCAGCAGGCCGGTGTGCAGGTCGTTGAACGGGCCGCGCCCGGCCTGGTCGCCCGCGAACAGCTCGTACAGGGTCGGGGCGCGGATGTCCTTGGAGCGCGTGTAGCGGAAGCGCAGCTCCTCGATCGGGCTGTAGTTGACGCCGACCTTCCAGGTGGTGACGCCGCCGCTGGTCGAATAGTCGGTGTAGCGGGCCGCGCCGTTGAGCTCGAGGCTCTTGGCGAACGGCGCGTCCTTCAGGATCGGCACCGCGGTTTCGGCGAACACTTCCTTGACGTTGTACTCGCCGGCGGCCTTGCCGACATTGGTCGAGGCGGTGCGGTTCAGATAGGTCGAGACATTGGTCCGCAGGCCGACCAGCGACACCGGCGTGGCCGGGTCGGAATTGGTGTTCTCGTCCAGGCTTTGCTTGCGGTATTCGGCGCCGGCCGCGAAGGCCAGCGGGCCGGCCGGCAGCTGGAACAGGTCGCCCGAGAACTCGGCGGCGACATTGTCCATCTTCTGCGAGATCTGGTACTGCGAGACCCCCATCACATAGTCGTTGGCGGCCTTGGTCGGCGAGCCGTCGCCGAACACGTTGATCGGGATGCAGTCGTCCTGCAGGCCCGGATTGGTGACGGTGATGCGGCAGACGATGTTGCCGTTCGGACCGCGCACCGCGTCCAGCGCCGCGTACCAGTTGCGATTGATCAGATTGCCGAAGTGCGAGACGCGAACCAGCGAGTCGCCGTGGCCGTAGGTCGCCTTCCACTTGTAGTCGCCCAGGGTGCCGCTGACGCCGCTGAGGAAGGTGTAGACGTCGTTGAGCGTATTGACCCACTTGTAGTTCAGGTCGCGCGAGATCCGGCCCATGGTGAAGCTGGTGATGCCCGCCGCTTCCATGGTGTTCTTGGCCGAGACCGGCAAATAGGGGTTCTCGGTGAACATCCGGAAGTCGCCGAGCTGGGTGCCCGAGCCCACCGTGGTGAAGCGGTTGAACGACTCGCCGAAGGTCAGCTGGGCGAAGGCCTTGATGTTGGGCGTCAGGTCGTAGTCGACGCGGCCGAACAGCTGGTCGGTGCGGATGGAGCCGGTCAGGGTGTGGCCGATGATCGGCGAGCCGTCGCCGCCGATATTGATGTTGCTGGTCCCCGACGGGGTGCCCGGATTGAACGGCACCAGGGCGCCGCCCGGCGCGAAGTAGTAGTTGCGCAGCGGATTGCCGGGATTGGCCGAGGCGTTGTTGCCGACGATGACGCCGCCGAAATTGCCGGTGATGAAGCGGGTGTCGCGCACTTCCCGGCGCGGGCTGGCGACGGTGCCGGCCCCGACGGTCAGCCAGCCCTCGTCGCCATAGATGCGGCTGTGCTCCTGGTCGGGCAGGCCGTCGCGCTCATAGTGCTCGCCGCTGAACAGCAGGTGGCCACGGCCGCCTTGGAACTTGGTTCCGAAGGCGACGCCGGCCCGCCACGAGCGGTCGTCGCCGCGCGACGACACCCCGGCCTGGGCCACGCCCTTGACGCCGTTGAAGCCGGTGTCGAGCACGAAGTTGATCACGCCGCTGACCGCGTCGGAACCGTAGGCGGCCGAGGCGCCGCCGGTGACCACGTCAACGCGCTGGATCAGCAGCTGCGGGATAATGTTGGTGTCCACCGTGCCGTCGAAGCTGGTGGGCGGAACGCGCTGGCCGTCGAGCAGCACCAGGCCGCGGATGACCCCCAGGCCGCGCAGGTTCAGATAGTTGCCGGCCGCCGGGCTGGTGGCCGAGGCGCCGGGATTGGAGGCGCCGCGCGAATTGGCGAACTGCGGCAGCTGGTTCAGACCGTCGGGAATGCTGCCCGGAGCGGTCTTTTCCAGGGTGTCGGTGGCGACCACGGTCACTGGGGTCGGGGCCTGATAGCCGTCGCGGACGATGCGCGAGCCGGTGACGATGACCTCTTCGACCTGGACCGCTTCGGCGGCCGGGGCTTGAGCCTGGGCCTGAGCGTGGGTGGCCAGGGTGAAGGCCAGGGCGGCCGAACTGACGCCCAGCATGAGCCGGGTTGTGGTGTTATGTTGCGCCACGCGATGTCTCCCCAATTTTCTTGTTCTGCCAAATTCGCGCGGACGAATTCGGTGTTGGAACTGGTCGACGCCAGTCTGTATACAATGTGCGGGTATGACCCTAAGGTGTCAAGCTCGCAACAATCCATTTTTGCCATGACGGACGCGGCCCTTTGCGCGAACAAGGGAAAATCAGCCGCGCGGCATCCTTTAGACCCGGAGATTCAGTGTGCGATTCCAGCTTCTAACCGTGGCCGCCCTGGCGGCCTCAATCGTCGCCCCCTCGGCGCGGGCGGCCGACTATGTGGCCCTCAAGCTCACCACCGAGGTGGCCAAGCCGGCCACGGCGGTGTGGGCGCGGGTCGGCGACTACTGCGCCATCGCCGAGTGGCTGGACGTCAAATGCGCCTATGAATCCGGATCGGGCGGGCTGGGCACGGTGCGCAAGATCCGCGACGACGTGCTGGAGCCGATGGTCGGCCAGACGCCGATGTCCTACACCTATTGGCAGTCGGTGGGGAACATGGCCGCCTACGGCTATCACGGCACGCTCGGCGTCGAGCCGGCCGGGGCCCAGCGTTCGCGGATCGTCTACACTCTGGTCTATGACCAAGCGGCCATGGCCTCGGACGAGCAGCGCCAGCAGCAGCGCGCGCGCCTGACCCAGCGCTTCCAGGGCGCGGTCGACAAGATGAAGCAACTGGCCGAGGCGCCCTAGCATCCGGCGGCATCAAGCCAAAACCCGCATCGGTCGATAGCGCCTTTGGCTTAGACCGCCGGGGCCCCAGCTTCTAGCGTCGCCGTCGTGACCGGCCGCGGCAGGTTGGGGCGCCGAGGCGCGCCCCGACGATCGACAAGGGCCGGCGCCTAGCGAGGGAACCTGATGAGCAAGATGTCGCCGACCGAAATGGCCCAGCAGATCGGCCAAGGCCTGCTGTCGTTCCCCGTCACCCACTTCGACGCCCAGCACCAGTTCAACGAGAGCGCCTATCGCGACCATTGCGCCTGGATGCTGCAGCGCGACCTGGCCGGTCTGTTCGCGGCCGGCGGCACCGGCGAGTTCTTCTCGCTGACCCCGCCGGAAGTGGCCCAGGTGGTGGCCGCCGCCGTCGCCGAGACGGCCGGCAGGATCCCGGTCATCGCCGGCTGCGGCTACGGCACCGCCATCGCCGTCGACCTGGCCAAGGCGGCGCAGGCCGCCG
>JAQGIN010000235.1 GCA_028291125.1 Caulobacter sp. | reverse complement strand
CGATAGGCCACCTGCGGCGCGCCGATATTGGCTTCGACCTTGTAGGTCCGCTTCAGGATGTCGATCTTGATGTCCAGGTGCAGCTCGCCCATGCCCTTCAGGATCGTCTGGCCGCTTTCGAAGTCGGTCGAGACGGTGAAGGACGGATCCTCGGCGGCCAGCTTCTGCAGGGCGACGCCCAGCTTCTCCTGGTCGGCCTTGGACTTGGGCTCGACGGCGATCTCGATGACCGGGGCCGGGAACTCCATGCGCTCCAGGATGACCGGCGACTTCAGCGGATCGCACAGGGTGTCGCCGGTGCGGGTGTCCTTGAGGCCGGCCAAGGCGACGATGTCGCCGGCATAGGCTTCCTTGATGTCTTCGCGGTTGTTGGAGTGCATCAGCAGCATGCGGCCGACCCGCTCGCGCTTGTCGCGCGTGGCGTTCAGCAGGCCCATGCCGGTTTCCAGCTTGCCCGAATAGATGCGGCAGAAGGTCAGCGAACCGACGAAGGGGTCGTCCATGATCTTGAAGGCCAGGATCGACAGCGGCTCTTCGTCCGAGGCCTGGCGAACGACTTCTTCTTCGGTCTTGAAGTCGATGCCCTTGGTCGGCGGGATGTCCTTCGGCGACGGCAGATAGTCGACGACGGCGTCGAGCAGGGTCTGGACGCCCTTGTTCTTGAAGGCCGAGCCGCAGAGGATCGGATAGAAGGCGCCGTCCAGCACGGCCTTGCGGATGCACTTCTTCAGCACGGCTTCCGAGGGCACTTCGCCGCCGAGATAGGCTTCCATCGCCTCGTCGTCCATTTCGACGGCGTTCTCGATCAGGTAGTGGCGGGCCGCGGTGGCCTTTTCCAGCAGGTCGGCCGGGATTTCCTCGTCGCGGAAATTGGCGCCCAGAGCGTCGTTGTCCCAGATCACGGCCTTCATGCGAACCAGGTCGACCAGGCCGCTGAGGGTGTTTTCCGAACCGATCGGGAATTGGATCGGCACCGCCTTGGCGCCCAGACGGTCACGGATCGATTCCACCGACTTGTCGAAGTCGGCGCCGATCTTGTCCATCTTGTTGACGAAGACGATGCGCGGAACGTTGTACTTGTCGGCTTGGCGCCAGACGGTTTCGGTCTGGGGCTCGACGCCGGCGTTGCCGTCCAGCACCGCCACGGCGCCGTCGAGCACGCGCAGGCTGCGCTCGACTTCGATGGTGAAGTCGACGTGCCCGGGGGTGTCGATGATGTTGAGGCGCTTGCCCTGCCAGTAGGCGGTCGTCGCGGCCGACGTGATGGTGATGCCGCGCTCTTGCTCCTGCTCCATCCAGTCCATGGTCGCGGCGCCGTCGTGGACTTCGCCGATCTTATGGGACTTGCCGGTGTAATACAGGATCCGCTCGGTCGTCGTCGTCTTGCCCGCGTCGATGTGGGCCATGATGCCGAAGTTGCGGTAGTCTTCGATTTTATGCTGGCGGGCCATGGGTGGAGCTCTGCGGTAAACGGATTTCAAACGTGCGGCGCGGGCGGTTTATCTCAAACCGCCCGCGCCTGAAAGGGTCCTGGTAAGGAGTCTTACCAGCGGTAGTGCGAGAACGCCCGGTTGGCTTCCGCCATCTTGTGGGTGTCTTCGCGCTTCTTCACCGCGGTGCCGCGGTTGTTCGAGGCGTCGAGCAGCTCACCGGCCAGCTTTTCGGTCATCGTGTTTTCGCCGCGCTTGCGGGCGGCGGTCACGAGCCAACGGATGGCCAGCGCGCGGCGACGGTCCGGACGGACCTCGACGGGCACCTGATAGGTGGCGCCGCCGACGCGGCGCGACCGGACTTCGATCGCCGGGGCGACGTTGTCCAGGGCGGAGTGGAAGGTTTCAAGCGGACCTTGGTCCTTACGCTTGGACTCGATGATATCGAAAGCGCCGTAGATGATGTTCTCGGCGACAGCTTTCTTACCTTCGTACATCACGTAGTTCATGAACTTCGTGACAATCAGGTCCCCGAACTTGGGATCCGGCAGAACCTGACGTTTCTCGGCGCGACGGCGGCGTGACATTCTTCTTATTCCTTACTTCGGACGCTTGGCGCCGTAGAGCGAACGACGCTGCTTACGATCCTTGACACCTTGGGTGTCGAGGACGCCGCGCAGGATGTGATAGCGGACGCCGGGCAAATCCTTGACGCGGCCGCCGCGGATCAGCACCACCGAGTGCTCCTGCAGGTTGTGGCCTTCGCCCGGGATGTAGCACACGGCTTCGATGCCGGTGGTCAGACGAACCTTGGCGACCTTACGAAGCGCCGAGTTCGGCTTCTTCGGGGTGGTCGTGTAGACGCGGGTGCAAACGCCGCGACGTTGGGGGCAGCCCTTGAGGGCGGGCACCTTGTTCCGGGCCGGCTTAGGCTGGCGCGGCTTACGGATGAGCTGGTTGACGGTAGGCATTCAGTCTCTGCTCTGATGGAAGCGTGTGCCTTTCGGCCGAAGCGCTTCGGGGTCCTTGTTGTGTTCTGTCCCGTCCAAGGCTCCCTGGGTAGAGAGGCCCGATAAACGCGAAACTCGCCGGGACGCTATGCGCGTTCCGGCGGGCTGATCGTCCATTGGGGGACGGCGCTTACCGGGTCAGGCTGACGCCCACCCCGAAAAGAGCGCGGAAACTACTCGCGAAGGTCCGCCGCGTCAATCGTCCGCGATCGCTTCGGTTAAGACCGGCTTAAGGCCATGCTTTCGCCACGGGGGATGGAGACCTTCGCGACGCAACCTGTCCTTGCCGAGTTGGATATGGCGCCGTCGCGCGCGCGGTCAACCCCCTGGAAACGCGGCGGCGCCCTGGTGATGGCGCTGGCCATTCATGTCGTGCTGCTCGGCCTGATGGCCCTGCCCGCCCTGGACACCTTGCGCGGCGCGCTGGACGAGCCGCCGGCGGTCGACCTCACCCTGGAGCCGTTCCTGGTCCCCACCGAGCGCGAGCCCCAGGTCCGGGCGGCCCGCAGCGCGGGCGCCGCCTATGCGCCGCGGCCGGCGGCGCCCTCGGCGCTCCCCTCGCCGGTCGCGCCGATCCCGGCGGTCGGCGCCGCCCCGGCGCGGCCGGGGCCCACGGTCGGGACGGGCGACCATCCCGCGCCCCTGCCCGTCGGCCCGGTAGGCGACCTGAGGGCCGCCCTGCGGGCCAGCGGCGTCGGCTGCGCCAATGCCGACGCCGTCGGCCTGACCCGCCGCGAGCGCGACCGTTGCCACGAGGCCTGGGGCCAGGCGTCGCGCGACGCTCCGGTCTACGCCAACGCTCCGGCCAGCGCCCGAGCCGGACAGGAATTCGCCCGCCAGGCCCTGCGGCAGGATATCGACCGCGCCTACAGGAGCGAGCCGATGGCCACCGGCCCGGATCCGAAGATGGGGCCGCCGCGAGGAATTCCGCCGGTGCTGGGCGCGCAACAGGACGCGCTGGGCCGACCGATGGACGCCGCCCACCAGGAGCTCAAGCACCTGGAGGACGCGATGCGGCGGTAGGGGATGGATAGAGCGGGGACAGGCACTCACCTCGAGGCCGCGCCAAGCGCGCTCGGCGACGGGGGGTGAGTGCCTGTCCCCATCCATCGATCCTAAAAGAAACGGCCCGGGATCGCTCCCGGGCCGTTCCGTGTCTCACCGTCGAAGGCCTAGGCTCAGTTGGCGCTTTCCAGAGCGATGGCTTCCGGCAGCGGCTCCATCGCCTCTTCGCGCTGCTGGGCCAGCTGCTCGTCGCGCTTGGCGGCGACGCGCTGCAGGCTGCGCAGGTAGGAGCCCGTGCCGGCGGGGATCAGGCGACCCACGATGACGTTCTCCTTCAGGCCTTCCAAGGTGTCGGTCTTGCCGTGCACC
>JAQGIN010000228.1 GCA_028291125.1 Caulobacter sp. | reverse complement strand
TCGTCTGGCTGGGCTCGGTGTTCACCCACCTGCTGGCCGCCGACCAAGCCCAGTTCGCCCGCGAGATCGCCCGGGTGCTGAAGCCCGGCGGGACCAGCGTCATCTCCTACTATCTGATCGACGACCTGGCCCGGGCCAACGCCAAGGCCGGCCTGACCGCCTTCGACTTCGCCCATGCCCTGGACGGCTGCTGGACGGCGACGCCCGACCTGCCGGAGTCGGTGATCGGCTACGACTTCGAGACGATCCTGGCCCAGTACGACGCGCTCGGCTTCGACGTGGTCGAGCGGAAGCTGGGCGTCTGGCGCGACCAGAAGATCCAGGACCAGGACATCCTGGTGGCGAGGAAGCGGTAGGGTTCACGCCGCTCATCAAAAAGCTCCGTCATCCCGGGCACAAGGCCCGGGATGACGGTGGGCGGGGCGGAGGGCTAATCGTTCCCCCCATCCTCCAGCAGCCGCCGGGCGATGACCTGGGCCTGGATCTCGCCGGCCCCCTCGAAGATGTTGAGGATGCGGGCGTCGGCCAGCAGGCGGCTGGCGACGTATTCCAGGGCGAAGCCGTTGCCGCCGTGGATCTGCAGGGCGTTGTCGGCGGCGGCCCAGGCGACGCGGGCGGCGATCAGCTTGGCCATGCCGGCCTCGACGTCGCAGCGCTTGCCTTCGTCCTTCCGACGGGCGGCGAAATAGGTCAGCTGGCGCACGCCCATGATCTCGGCGGCCATCATCGCCAGCTTGTTGCAGACCCGCGGAAAGTCGAAGATCGGGCCGCCGAACTGTTGGCGGTCCAGCGCGTAGGCCAGGCCGGTCTCCAACGCCGCCTGGGCGACGCCGACGGCGCGGGCGGCGGTCTGGATGCGGGCGCTCTCGAAGGTGGCCATCAGCTGCTTGAAGCCCTGGCCCTCGCGGCCGCCCAGCAGGTTGCCGGCCGGCACGGAAAAGCCGTCGAAGCCGATCTCGTACTCCTTCATGCCGCGATAGCCGATGACCCCGATCTCGCCGCCGCTCATACCCTCGGCGGGGAAGGGAGCCTCCACCGTGCCGCGCGGCTTCTCGGCCAGCAGCATCGACAGACCGCGATAGTCGGTGGTGGTGGGGTCGGTGCGCACCAGCAGGGTCATGACGTCGGCCCGAGCGGCGTGGGTGATCCAGGTCTTGGCGCCGGTGACGACATAGTGCTCGCCCTCGCGCGTGGCCCGGGTGCGCAGGCTGCCGAGGTCGGAGCCGACGCCCGGCTCGGTGAACACCGCGGTCGGCAGGATCTCGGCGCTGGCGATCTTGGGCAGCCAGTGGGCCTTCTGGGCCTCGGTGCCGCCGGTCAGGATCAGCTCGCCGGCGATCTCCGAGCGGGTGGCCAGCGAGCCGACGCCGATCCAGGCCCGCGACAGCTCCTCGGACACCACGCACATCGCGGTCTTGCCCATGCCGGCCCCGCCGTATTCCTCGGGGATGGTCAGGCCGAATACGCCGAGCGCCCCCAGCTCCTCGACCAGCTCCAGCGGGATCAGCTCGTCCTTCAGATGCCACTGGTGGGCGAAGGGGGTGACCTTCTCCTCGGCGAAGGCGTGGAACTGGTCGCGGATCATCTCGAAGGTCTCGTCGAGGCCGGTGCGCTCCAGGGTCGGCTGGCCACGCGCCGCCGCCAGGTGATGGGCGATGCGGCTCTTCACCGCCTGGGTCCCGCCCTCGACCATCAGCCGCACCAGGGCCGGGGCGAACAAGCGGTTCATCACCGCCCGGTCGGTGATCAGATGCAGCGGGCGGACGATCTCGCCCTGGTTCATCGGGATGCCGCCGGTCAGCTGGGCGGCGTATTCGGAGACCAGAAGCTGGGCCAGCAGGGCCTCGACCTCGCCGAACGCGCCGTCGGCCGACAGGCGCTCGGCCCAGCCGGCCACCTGGTTGATCAGCTCGGCATAGGCGGCGTACCAGCCGAAACCGTGGACGGCGTGCTGTTCGGCGTCGGCCAGCTTGCGGTCGATCTTGCCGCCCGCGGAGATGCGGGCCTTCACCGCCGGCCGGGCCTCGGCGACGAACAGCTGGGCGGCGTCGGCCGCCTCGCGCAGCAGGCCGATCAGCCCCGGCAGGATCAACGGCTGGGCGATTTCCTCGGCGACCGTCGCGGTCATGGCTTGCTCCCCGGCGCTAAACAGTTGTTTTCTTCAGTCTAGAAGCATTTCGCATGTGCGAGCAATGCCGCAATGCAGCATGACGCACCAGGGAGCGGCCACGCATGATCGTCGTCCACCACCTCAACGAGTCGCGGTCGCAGCGGATCCTCTGGCTGCTGGAGGAGCTGGGCCTGCCCTACGCGCTCAAGGCCTATACCCGCGATCCCAAGACCCACTTGGCCCCGCCGGAGCTGACCGCGATCCACCCGCTGGGCAAGGCCCCGGTGATCGAGGACGACGGCCATGTGATCAGCGAGTCCGGGGCGATCATCGATTATATCATCCGCCGCCACGGCGGCGGCCGCCTGGCCCCCGACCCGGCCACCCACGACTACAACCTCTACCAGCAGTGGCTGCACTACGCCGAGGGCTCGGCCATGCCGGCCCTGCTGCTGAAGATGTATGTCGGCCGGCTGGGCGAGGCCGGGGCGCCGCTGTGGCCGCGCATCGGCGGCGAGATCGTCAAGCACCTGACCTATGTCGACGAGGCCCTGGCCGGCCGCGCCTTCCTGGTCGGCGACCACCTGACCGGGGCCGACGTGCAGATGAGCTTCGTCGCCGAGGTGGCCAAGGCCCAGGGCAAGCTGCCGGTCTACGCCAATATCGCCGCCTGGCTCGACCGCCTGCACGCCCGCCCGGCCTGGAAGGCGGCGCTGGTCAAGAGCGGGCCGTATAGGCTGGGGGAGTAGATTGAGCGGGGACAGGCGCCCACCCCGCAGTCTGTACGAACCTGGCTCGGCCACGGGGGTGAATGCCTGTCCCCTTCCATCCATCATGAACGAACCCTGTCCGCGCGCCCCCGATCCCGTTCAGCTTCGACCTGTCAGTCTGTGCGTCATGGGGCTCGTCCCCAGCCTCTGGCGCGCGCTGCCCGTCCCTCGACGTGCGCTGGGGAGAAAGCCCGTCTGGCCCCTGGCCAGGCGGGCTTTCGTTTGTGGGGTCTGGGATAGATAGACGGGGACAGGCGCCCACCCCACGGGCCCCGCCAGGTTTGTACAGACCACGGGGTGGGCGCCTGTCCCCGCTCCATCGATCCCAGATCTGTCTGCTAAGTCCGCCACCGCAGCGTCACGGCCTTGACCGGATTGACGAAGGCCCGGCCCTCGCGGCGGCTGGCCAGCCATTCGCGCTTGATCTGCTGGTACCAGCGGGCCTGCTGGTCGGCGTCGCCGGCCCACATCAAGGGCGGGTTGTCGCGCAGGCCTTGGCTCTGGACGCCGACGATCCAGCCGTCCTGGCGCAGGAAGGCCCGCGCCGCCACGGCGATCAGCGGATACAGCAGCATGAAGATCGGATGGTCCGACCACATGATCTGGTTCATCCGGGTCTTGCCGGCGTTGATCGGGGTCATGGCCGACAGGGCCAGCACCTGGCGCTTGCCGACCATCACATGCTCCCAGCGCAGGCCGGGCAGGCGGAAGGTGATCTCGGTCAGCGGCTCGCCGCCGAGGATGGCGTAGGCCTTGGAGTTCTTCGACGGCTCGTGCCGCACCATGGTGAAGCCGGCCTCGGACGGGGCGAAGCGTTTCTGTTTCTCGTGCTGGCTGGCCTTGCTGCGCCACCACCACTGCTGGTGGACATAGGGGCCGTGGGCCGGGTCGATCAGGCCCAGCACCGCGTGGTCGATGTGGATGTCGTAGTCGAGCTTGTCGATCAGCTTGGGCTTGCCGCCGACCACGCCAGGAATGGTCGGCGGCGGCTCGGACGGGTCGCCGTCGAAGCGCGGGTCCGAGGCCATCCAGATCCAGACCAGGCCCTGCTGCTCGGCGACCGGATAGCGCCGCACCCGCACCTTGGCGACGTCGAGCGCGCTGTCGGCGGTCAGGGAGGGGATCTTGGCGCAGGCCCCGTCGGTGGCGAAGCGCCAGCCGTGATAGGGGCATTCCACGGTCTCGCGGCCGTCGGCCTCCCGGTGGACGCGGCCGGCCGACAGGGTGGCGGCGCGGTGCGGACAGACGTCGCGCAGGGCGTAGACCTGGCCTTGGCGCGTGCGGCCCAGTAGCACCGGCTCGCCGAGGATCTCGCGGTGCTCCATCTTTCCGGGCTTCAGCTCGCCGGCCAGGGCGGCGACGTACCAGATGTCGGTGACGAAGCCCTCGCCGAACGTGCCGGCGGGCGCGGCCCGGGCGGTGGCGGCCTTGGCGGCGGTGGGGGCGATGAGGGCGTCGTCGGGCATGGCGGGGTTCTAGCGTGGCGGCGGGGTGGACGTAACCGGCGTTGTTGTCACGCTCGCGACGGGATCATCGCGCGGCCGTCTCCACTAGCCGCTGATAGAATCGCACCATGCGCTCGATATTGTCGAGGCCGATATGCTCGTTGGTCCCGTGGATCATCTCGATGTCGCCGACCTTCAGCACCAGCGGCTGGAAGCGGTAGACGTCGTCGGCCACCGACTGCAGATAGCGGCTGTCGGTGGCGGCGGTCATCAGGCCGGGGGCGACCGGGGCGCGGCTCTCGTCGGCGGCCAGGGCGGCCAGCACCGTCCAGCCCGGGGAGCGGGTCGAGGAGACCCCGGTCGGCTCGTTCGGCGGCCGGCTCCAGCTCAGCGTCACCGGCAGGCTGCCGACCGCCGCCCGGGCCCGGTTGATGACGTCGGCCGAGCTGTCGCCGGGGGCGATGCGGTAATTGATCCAGGCGCTGGCGTCCTGCGGCAGCACGTTCTCCTTGGGGCTGCCCTGCAGCATGGTCGGGGCGATGGTGGTGTGCAGCATGGCCGCCCCGGCCGGGGTCTTGGCGCTGACCGACACCAGCAGCGGCGAGAACAGCCAGCTGTTGGCCACCGCCATCTTCACCACCGGCGAGGCGTGCGGAGCGATGGCCTTGAGCATGTCGGCGCCGGGGCCGGCGAACTTCATCGGGAACGGCTTGCCCGTGATGGCCAGCACCGCCCGGGCCAGGGTGGCGACCCCGGTCTCCTGCGGCGGAGCCGACGAATGGCCGCCAGCCGCCGGGGCCACCACCTTGAGGGTGGCGTAGCCCTTCTCGGCCGTGCCGATCAGGGCGACGGGCTTGCCGGTCACCGGGTGGTCGGCGACCACCAGCATGCCCTCGTCGAGCACGAACTGGGCCTTGACGCCCCGCGCCTTCAGCGCCGCGGCCGCGGCCTGGGCGCCGAGGCCGCGCACCTCCTCGTCGTGGCCGCTGACCACGATCACCGTTCGTCGCGGCTTGAAGCCGCCGGCCGCCAGACCGTCCAGGGCCTCGAACAGGGTGATCAGGCTGCCCTTGTCGTCGATCGACCCGCGACCCCAGACCGCCCCGTCAGCGATGACGCCGGCGAACGGCGGATGCTTCCAGGCCCCCTCGCTGCCCGGCGTCACCGGCACCACGTCCTGGTGGGCCATCAGAATGATCGGGGCCAGGGCCGGGTCCGAGCCCGGCCAGGTATAGATCAGGGCGTGGCCGCCGACGACCTCGCGGCTCATGGCGGCGTGGGCGGCGGGGTAGCTCGCCTGCAGCCAGGCGTGCAGCTGGTCCCACTGGGCCGGCTGGTCCTGCGCCGGGTCCTGGTGGCTGACGGTCTGGATGCGCACCGCCTCCGACAGGTGGGTCGCCGCCTTGGCGACGTCGACCGGCCGGGCCGCGGCCAAGTGGGCGCCGGCGATATCGACCTGGGCCGGGGCCTTGAAGGTGGCGGTGCGCACCGCCACCACGCCGGCGGTCGCCAGCACCAGACCGAGCGCCGTCAGCGCCGTCGTGCTCTTCCAGCCCATCGCGTTCCCCCGAGATTTGGACGGACTGTGCGGCGTGGCGGAAAACTTGCCAATCGCTGATTTTCGAGGAGAGGATCGCCGTGTGGCCAGATATGATTGACACGTGTAATTTTCAATGAAAAGTACAGGCGTCAATCGAGTCCGGTGAACCACGATGCTCCAGAGCGTGATCCGCGTCGAAGGCGACCGGAAGAAGCGGATCGCGACCGTCGCGACTTGGCTGGTCACCGCCACGCTGGTCAGTCTTCCCGGACTGTGGCTCGTCTGGAACGAGCAAGGTCAGGCCGCCGCCGCCGACGCCGCCTTCTGGAGCATGACCGGACCGCCTTGCGAGCCCTTGGCCAAGACGCGGTTCTATAAGTCGTCCGCCCCGCCCAGCCAGACGGTCTACGAGGGGGTGCTGTTCCAGCGCCGGGCCGGGCACATGATGTGCATGCGTCGGCCGTATCCGGGGCGCGCCGCGGAAGACAAATTCCCCGCCTGTCGCTTCACCGGGCCGGACTATCTTGGCGTTTCGGCCGCGGGGCGCGAAAGCTATTACGACCTGACCGGCGGCCGGTCGGCGCGGGTGGGCGTGCTCGACGGGAAGATCCGCTGCA
>JAQGIN010000136.1 GCA_028291125.1 Caulobacter sp. | reverse complement strand
GCCTGGGGATCCTCGCGGCGGCGGCGGCCTTCCTGCGCTGGCGCGGCCTAGCCTCGGTCCGCGCCGCCCGCCAGGAGGCGGCCCGCGCCGCCCTCGAGGCCCGGGTCGAGGAGCGCACCGCCGAGCTGCGCAGCGCCAACCGTCGCCTGAGCGCGGAAATGGACGAGCGCCGCCGCGCCGAGGCCCATGTCCAGCTGATGCAGGACGAGCTGGTGCAGTCCAACAAGCTGGCCACCCTGGGCCAGATCGCCGCCGGCGTGGCCCACGAGATCAACCAGCCGGTGGCGGCCATCCGCACCTATGCCGACAACGCCGCCGTGCTGCTCGACCGTGACGACGGCGGCTCGGCCAAGCGCAATCTCGGCTTGATCGCTGGTCTGACCGACCGCATCGGCCTGATCACCGACGAGCTGCGCGCCTTCGCCCGCAAGACCAACGCCCCGCCGGCCCCGGTGGCGGTGCGCGAGGCGGTCGAGGGGGCCCTGCTGCTGGTCGGGGCCCGGGTGCGCCAGCAGCACGTCAAGGTGGTCCGCACCGAGGACGCCGAAGGCCTGAAGGTGATGGCCGAGCGGTTCCGGCTGGAGCAGGTGCTGGTCAATCTGCTGCAGAACGCCCTGGAGGCGCTGGAGGGCGTCGCCCAACCCGAGATCGCCCTGGAGGTCTCGGCCCACAAGAGCCAGGTGCGGATCGTCGTCGCCGACAACGGACCCGGCCTGGCGCCCAAGGCGGCCCAGACCCTGTTCACGCCGTTCGCCACCACCAAGCCGCGCGGCCTGGGCCTGGGCCTGGTGATCAGCCGCGATATCGTCGCCGAGTTCGGCGGCGAGCTGTCGGTCGAGCCCGGCCGCGGCGGCGCGCGGTTCGTCATCACTCTGCCGAAGGCCCGCTAGATGCCAAACGCCGTCAACCAGGTGGCCTTCATCGACGACGACGCCGACCTGCGCGGCGCCAATGTCCAGACCCTGCAGTTGGCCGGTTTCGAGGTGCTGCCGTTCGATTCCGCCGAGGCCGCCCTCGCCGGCCTGCCGGCGCAGTTCCGCGGCGTGGTGGTCAGCGACATCCGCATGCCGCGGATGGACGGCCGCCAGCTGTTCCGCCGGCTGCGCGATCAGGACGCCGACCTGCCGGTGATCCTGATCACCGGCCACGCCGACGTCGCCGAGGCGGTCGAGGCGCTGCACGAGGGCGTCTACGACTTCGTGGCCAAGCCCTACGCCGCCGAGCGCCTGGTCAGCAGCATCCGCCGGGCGCTGGAGAAGCGGCGGCTGGTGCTGGAGAACCGCCAGTTGCGGGCCGACGCCCAGTCCGCCCAGGGCGACTGGCCGCTGATCGGCCAGACCCCGGTGATGGAGCGGCTGCGCGCCACCCTGCGGCAGCTGGCCGAGGCCGAGGTCGACGTGCTGCTGGAGGGCGAGACCGGGGTCGGCAAGGCCCTGGCGGCCCGGGCCCTGCACAGCTGGAGCCGCCGTCGCGACCGCGAGTTCGTCGCCGTCGACTGCGCCGCACTGCCGGCGACGATGATCGAGAGCGAGCTGTTCGGCCACGAGCTGGGGGCGTTCAGCGGCGCGGTGCGCCAGCGTATCGGCCGGCTGCAGACCGCCGACCGCGGCACCCTGTTCCTCGACGAGGTCGAGACCCTGCCGGCGCAGGCCCAGGGCAAGTTCCTGCGGGTGCTGGAGGAGCGCGAGGTCACCCCGCTGGGCGGCAATGTCGCCCGCACCCTGGACGTGCGCATCGTCGCCGCTGCCAAGACCGACCTGGCCGAGGCGGTGCGCAAGGGTCTGTTCCGCGAGGACCTGTTCCACCGTCTGGACGTGGTGCGCCTGCGCATCCCGCCGCTGCGCGAGCGGCGGGCCGACGTGCCGCTGCTGTTTGGCCATTTCGTCGCTCGGGCGGCCGAGCGGTTCGGACGAACGATCCCGCCGCTCGGCGACGCCGTGCGCTGGCGGCTGCTGCACCACGACTGGCCCGGCAATGTCCGCGAACTGGCCCACTTCGCCCAGCGGGTGGCGCTGGGGATGGACGATCCGGGCCCCGCCCCGTCGCCCGACGAACCGGCGCCGTCGCTGCCGCGGCGCGTCGCCGCCTACGAGGTCCACCTGATCGAGGAGGCCCTGGCCGGCTGCCACGGCGACGTCCGCTCGGCCCTGGAGATCCTCGGCATCCCCCGCAAGACCTTCTACGACAAGCTCGAGCGCCACGGGGTGGACATCAACGCCTTCCGGGCGCCGTAGCCTTTCCGCCGCGGACGTGACAGCGGACGTCAGGCGCCCGCACCTCGGAATCGGCTTCGCCGCGACCGTGCTCCAAGCGCCGTGGGTGGTCGCGATTAGTCGAGAAAGGCGCCAAGGACGGCGTTGGCCTTGGTGTCGACGACGTAGATGCAGCGCGGTACGACATACCAGGCCTCGCTGCGAGTGTACTGTTCGTAGGTGCTGTCGAGCGAAGCGGCCTTCTCTTCGTCCTCAGTCTCGGCATAAGGTTCCTCGATGCCGCCAAGCATCACCAGGGTTAGAGAATTAATCTTCGCGCGAGCTTCATCCCGCTTCATCTCCACCTTGAAGCTGTAGACGCCTTTCAAGGTCTCATAGCTTAGCGCCACGAACTGCTCGTAGCGGACGTAGCGATCATAGCGGAATTTCACGCCCATACGGGTGACACCCTGGACTCCCCCCCTGTCGATGTCTTTCTCGTACATCTGCAGAAAGGCTTTTCCATATCCTCCAGGGAGAGACGCAGCCGGTACGCCCTTCGGCAACGTTATGGTCATCAGCTCCGCGTCGGCGTCGTAGGAGAGCTGCTTCTTGGAAAGGGGCAGCTTGAAAACAACACGGTCGGGGTCGCCCAGATAGATTGCTAGCGTTTTGCGGATTCGCGCGGTGAACTCAGCAGTGGTTTCGAACTCATCCTTCTCGAAGTCGCGCTCCGGGAGGTCACCCAGGTAGGCGCCCACCACCTTGGCGAAGTGTTCGGACGAGACCACATCGGCGATATTGGCCTTGAACGCGGGACAACCGTCGAGCCGCCCGGCCTGCCATTTCGCGGCCAGGGAGGCTTTGAGCGCGTCATCCTTCTTGGTGGCCGCAACGCTCGCGGCTGGCTTCTTGACTCCGGGGCGGGCCGCGGGCGGGGCGGCCTTCTTTACGGCGGCGGGTTTGGGCGCGACCTTCGGCGCCGCCGCGTCCGCCGAGGCGGCGATTAGGCTGCTGAGGATAAGGCTGGCTGGCAGAAGCTTCATGTCTGACCCAACGACGATGCGGCGATCAAGAAGCTCTACCATTGGGATCGGGCGCTCCGCCACTCGCCTCGCACTCCGTGAAGCCGCGATCATCCTGCGCCAACGTCCGATGGGGCTAGCGAGCGAGCGTCTTTCACTAGGCCCAGGTCGCCCTGGCAGATCGACTGTCGGTTTCGGTGAACGGTCCGTCGTTTTGAATCGAGAAATCCGGACGCCTCGGCTAAAGCCTGCGCCGTGACCCGTTCGACTCGCCAGGCCCCGAGACCCGGCCGCCGCATCTTCCTGATGCTGGCGGCGCTGGCGGTCGTGTTCAAGGTGGTGATCCCGGCCGGTTTCATGACCGCGCCGGCGGCCAAGAACGGCCTGCCGTTCGCCCTGGTGATCTGCACCGGTCAGGGCCCGCTGGTGGTGCAGCCGGGCGACGCGATCGGCCATCACGATGACGGCGATCCGGCCGACCGCGCCGCCCACGACAGTCCCTGCGCCTTCGCCGGCCAAGGCGTCGCCGCGCCGCCGCCGAACCTGGTCGAGGTCGCGACCGTCGACTTCGTCGCCTATCGCCCGGCGGTCTTCCCGTCGCGCGCGTCCACGGCGCCCGGTCGGGGCCTCGCCGCCCCGCCCCTGCCCGCCCGAGGTCCCCCCAGCCTGCTGATCTGACGCGCCAGCCCCACGGCTGAGCGTGATCGCGCGCGCCGACGATCCGGGAAACCGGTCGCCCGCCCGCGCGTCTCTCCCCCGAAGATCAGTTCGCTCACGGCCGCCTCGGCGCGCCGAAGGACCCAATTCATGAAGTCTCTCCTGTTCGCTTCGGCGACCGCCGTCCTCCTCACGCCCGCCCTGGCCTGGGCCGAAGACGCGGCCACCCGCGTCGACACCGTCATCGTCACCGCCCAGCCCAGCGCCGACGACCCGCCGGTGGTCGCCCGGGCCCGCGCCCGGCTGTCGGAAACCCCCGGGGCCGTGGCGGTGGTCTCGGCCGAGTCCTACGCCAGCCGCTTCTCGCCGGGCCTGTCGGACCTGTTGCGCGACGTGCCCGGCGTCTACGCCCAGAAGAAGTGGGGCGGCGACACCCGGCTGTCGATCCGCGGCTCGGGCATCGGCAACAGCAGCCACAATCGCGGCGTGCTGCTGGCCCAGGACGGCGTGCCGTTCAACGAGGCCGACGGCTATGGCGACTTCCAGCTGATCGACCCGTCGATCGCCCGCTACACCGAGGTCTA
>JAQGIN010000135.1 GCA_028291125.1 Caulobacter sp. | reverse complement strand
CGCCTGGCCGAGGCCTTCGCCGAATGGCTGCACTACCAGGCCCGCATCGAGCACTGGGGCTATGCCGAGGGCGAGACCTTCGACGCCGAGCAGCTGCTGGCCGAGAAGTACCAGGGCATCCGCCCGGCCGCCGGCTATCCGGCCCAGCCCGACCACACCGAGAAGGATCAGCTGTTCAAGATTCTCGACGCCACCGAGCGGACGGGCATCTGGCTGACCGAGAGCTTCGCCATGAGCCCCGGCGCGGCGGTGTCGGGCCTCTATTTCAGCCACCCGCAGAGCCACTATTTCGGGGTCGGCAAGATCGATCCCGACCAGGTCGAGGACTATGCCCGCCGCAAGGGCTGGGACATGGCCAAGGCCGAGAAGTGGCTGTCGCCGATCCTCAACTACGACCCGGCCCAGCGGGCGCGGGAAGCGGCGGCTTAGGATCGGGGATCGATAGAAGGGGACACACTCACCCCCGAGCGCCCAGATTTCCATCCGCGAAGCCGAGGGATGAGTGTGTGTCCCCGGTGCGTTCTCCGGCGGCTACGGCTTCGGCGTCAGCGGGCTGCCCGCCTTCCACGACGGCTTGACCGCGTCGTCGGCGACCGTCTCGACCAGGCGGTAGAAGAACGTGTTGAACTTGGCGGCGGCGGTCCAGTCCATCGGCTGGGAGAGGTCATCTTGCGGCTTGTGATAGCGGGTCTCGTACCAGGCGCGGTAGCGATGCTCGGCGTCCGTGCCCGGACGGTAGCCGAACACGAAGCCGGTGGCCGGCACGCCGATCTCCAGGAACGGCCAGTGGTCGGCGCGGCGCAGCAGGTTGCGCTCGGGCTCGGGGTCGGCCTGCACCGCGATCCCCAGGCCGCTGGCCACGGCGCGCACCGTGTCGCCCAGGCTGGTGTCGCCGAGGGCGTGGACGGTCATCAGCTCCAGCGGGAACAGCGGCCGCAGCTGGTCGAGATTGATATTGGCGGCCAGCGACGCCTTCGGCACGGTGGGGTGGGCTACGAAGTGGCGGGCCCCCAGCAGGCCCTTCTCCTCGCCGGTGAAGGCCGCAAAGATCACCGGCCGGCGAAAGCCCTGGCCGTGGCGGCGGTCGGCCAGAGTGACCAGCAGGGCGACATAGGCGGCGTCGTCGAGCGCGCCATTGTAGAGGCCGTCGCCGTTCACCGGCTCGCCGAAGCCGTAGCCGTCGAGATGGGCCGAGAGCACGATGTGCTCGCCGGCCAGGGCCGGGTCCGTGCCCAGCAGCACGCCCAACACATTGGCCGAGGTCAGGCCGCGGCGCTGGACGGCCAGGGTGGCCTTCAGGCGGCCCGGGACGTCGAAGCTCGGCAGGGCCTGGCCCGCGCTGCCGGTGGTCAGCACGGTCGCGGCGTTCTGGCCGCTCCCGGCGATCACCCGCTCGAGGGCGGTCGGGTTCAGGGTGGCGACCAGCAAGGCGTCGTCGGCAGGCGCGGCCGCGCCGACGGGCGTGACGCTCCGCGCATAGGCCACCGGCCAGCGCATCGGTTCGACGGTGAAGCCCGGATCGGCGATGGTGATCATGCCGACCGCGCCAGCCCGCCGCACGGCCTCGGTCCGTTGAGCGGCGGTGGTCAGGCCGGCGCGGCGCCAGCCGTAGCACAGCACCACCTTGCCCTTGACGTCGCCCAAGGCCTCGGCCGCGCAATAGCCGCGGAAGGCCAGGGGCGCGTCGAGCGTCGTCGGCATGCCGGGTGACGGCCGCACGGTGATCTCGTGCAGGAAGGCCAGCGGCGCGCCGCCGACCTGGATCGTCGTGCCCGGCTTGGCGACGGCGATCTCGTCTAGGGTCAGGGTCTGGAACCAGGTCCCATTGTCGCCGGCCGGGCGCAGGCCGGCCTTGGCGAAGCGGTCGGCGACCACGCGGGCGGCGCGGTCATAGCCGGGCGAGCCGGTGTCGCGACCCTCCATGGCGTCGTCCGACAGGGTCTCGGTCAGGCTCCACCAGGCACGGGTGTCGGGGTCGGCGATTTCCGCCGTTCGCGAGGGCGTGGCTGTGGCCAAGGCCAGAGCCATCAAGACAGGCATCATGATTTCGTATTTCCCCGCGACCGTTGCGTCCACGGTTAGTCGACCCGCCACGGCGCGTCGAGAGGCGAGGCGGTCAGGCCGGGGCGTCCTCGTCCCCGACCAGGTCCCGCAGCCGCATCCGCAGCGCCGGCGCCCGCAAGGCGGTCACCTCGGCGTCCGCCTCGAACACCTCGACCGACCGATAGCCCTCGTCGGCGGGGCGGCGATGGACAATGATCCGCCGCCGCTCGGCGTCCACCACCCAGTAGTCGGCCACGCCGTACTGGGCGTAGATCCCGGCCTTCAAGCCGAGGTCCCGCGACAGGGAGTCGTCGCTGACCTCGATCAACAGGGTGATCTCCGCCCCCGTCAGGTCCCGCGGCTCCAGGCGGCGCGGATACAGCATCAGGTCGGGTTCGACGAATAGCATCTCGGCCAGATAGAGGGTGGTCTCGACGCCGAGCCGCTGGTCCGCCGGAGCCGCCTTCACGATCCATTCGAGCAAGGCGCTCTAGGCGATTTCGTGGTCGTTCTTCTTGGCCGCCATGACCACCAATTCCGCGTGGATCAGCTCGACGTTCTCGTCCTCGTCCATGATCCCGGCCTCGACCATGCGGAAGACATCCTGCGTGCTGAACAGCCGGGGCGGCAGATCGTGCGCGGGGCGAACGGGCGCGTTCATGGGCTTATTCTAGCATGGCGGCGGGCCGAGGGGAGCCCTGGCCAACCGCCGGCCTTTCACGGCATGCTCGCCTCAACGGGGACGCTGATCCCCGGTCAGGGCGGGAGACGACCATGGGCGATCACGGCATGAGCCGCAGGGCTCTGGGCGGCGGCGTGCTGGGCGCGGCGGCGCTGGGCTTGGCCGGCTGCCAGGGCGCGCCGTCGGTCGACGTGTCGCCAAGGTCGCGGCGGTTCCCGAAAGACTTCCAGTGGGGCGTCGCCACCGCCGCCTTCCAGACCGAGGGCTCCCTGACCTCCGACGGCCGCGGCCCCAGCGTCTGGGACGGGTTCCAGCGCCAGGCCGGCCGGATCAAGGACGGCTCCGACGCCGGCGTCGCCACCGACAGCTATCGCCGCTACGCCGAGGACGTCGACCTGATCGCCGGGGCCGGTCTGGACGCCTTCCGGTTCTCCATCGCCTGGTCGCGGGTGCTGCCGAGCGGCACCGGCGCGGTCAACCAAGCCGGCCTCGATCACTACGCCCGCCTGGTCGACGCTCTGCTAGCCAAGGGGATCACGCACTACGCCACCCTGTTCCACTGGGACCTGCCCCAGGGCCTGCAGGACAAGGGCGGCTGGGCCGCGCGCGACACCGCCTCGCGGCTGGCCGACTACGCCGCGGTGATCGGCGAGCGGCTGGGCGACCGGCTGAAGCGGATCATCATCCTCAACGAGGCCGCCGTGCACACGGTGTTCGGCCATGTGCTGGGCGAGCACGCACCGGGGCTGAAGGACGCCGACCTGCTGGGGCCGGTGACCCACCATCTCAACCTCGGCCAGGGCCTGGCGATCCAGGCGCTGCGGGCGGCGCGCGGCGACCTGTCGATCGGCACGACCATGGCCCTGCAGCCCTGCCGGCCGGACGGCG